>DAHXMP010000393.1 GCA_027371665.1 Bacteroidota bacterium
TATATTTTCACAACTCCGTAGGAGTTGAACATCATTGCAAGATGTGTCATTGACAGCGTAGTCGAAGACTGTTCGCATTATAATTATCATACTTCTTCTACGCTCTGTATGACATATCTTATCAAAATAAATATTAAAAGGTTAAAATCAATCTCGAAGTTTCCTCTGCCTGAAAAATCTTATATGTCTTGCCGTAATCGTTGACAAAAGCAAGGATTTTAAGTTTGTTGAGTCTCCAGTCACTCCCTTCGGGAATTTTGAAAGAGTAAGATTTACGGATAACCGAACCAGCTTTTATCGTACCGTTGTAAAGCTGTTCTCCCCATGTGCCGTTAAAAGAAGCACGCAATACATGGTTATGTACATAATTCGGAATATCAATGGGATTCTTCCGGTAATCCGTTTGATACTGGACGATACTGTCCTCGATAATATAAACACACAAATAATCGTTAGGCCCTCCGCCAGATAGATAAGTAACATCGGCATCAACTGAAATTTCACCGTTTCCCTGGCTATAATATGCAGTTAATTTTAAATTCATTTCAGGAACAGAATCGAGAAGAGATTGAATTGCAGCATCCCAGCTTACAGGAGGAATAATTTGAGAACCGTTTAAATTGATTCTATCAATCATTCCGTTAGGATTACCAACTTTACTTATACCAAAAAACTGGTCGAGTTCGTCGCCGACCGGAGTCCTGAAATCATAAGTGTGCTTACTGTCAGGTGTTGCAAAAAAACCGGCATGAACCTCCATAATCATCACCCTGCCGGGGTATTTTTCTTCGAGGCTTGTGGCAATTTCTCCTGCTGCCGGGCAGTTGCCGCATTTGAACCCGGTATAATCCTCGATTAAAATTTTTCTGACATTTGTCGCAGTATCTCTATGAATACTGCTCTGCTGTGCATAATCGCCGGTAACTTGGTCGCATCCTGAATATAAAAGCACCAAAAGCAGCGAGCTGAATATCGTGTATAAAGTTTTCACTTTCAATCTCCCTATTTAAAATGTTGATGTTATACTCAATGTAAATCCATTCGATGCCGGAACGGGCCTGCAAACACCGCCGACACAAAGCAATCCGCCTCTCTGTCTCCCGTAACCGATTTGCAGGCGGGTAGCTTCATGAACATAAGCGAACGAGCCGCTAATATAGTGTATCCTCCTCGCCGGGTCATTATTCCCGTAATTATATTGGTCATAAACCGAAAAATACCATGAAGGAGCAATCGTGTATTCTGCAAGGAACATAAACCAGTTGCCGTTAGTATTATCCGGCACCTTGACTGCCGAATCCTGCTTTGCCCACATATGCTGTATTTCTGTCCTTATTGAATGAGTTTCAGACAACATATAAGTCAATTCGGCAACAGCTATTGTAGCATTCACTTTGCCATACTTCGGTGCGGATTCATTCTCGAGAACGTCCTTATCATATGTAAGATGAATTAATGTCAGTATCGAACTGAAATCCAGTGACCATTTATTTGAAATTTCCAAATTCATGTCCCTGAAGTACAGCCTGTCCCCGAATTTAAAGAATTTCGAATCATAGGTGTATATATGCCCGTTTGTCGAATCTACGTCAACGGGTGTTTTGTCAATGGAATTGACCTGCGAATAATTTCCGGTTAATGTCGTTCCGTATTTGCCTCCGAGCAAAGTATTCCTCGGGATAGTATATGTAATTTCGCCCTGTATGCCGATTTCCCCGTTAAGCTGTGTAGCATAAGGATAAATAGTAGCAAGACTGTACGAATGCTGTTTCGTAAGTGGTGGGATGAAATTCAGGTTTAAATTATTGCCTGTTGCATCCCTGTCACTGCGAAAATCCATATTGTCAATGCTGTGGAAATTAACATTCACTCCAATTCCCGATGAATAATAAGAACCGTCCAGAACAAGTGCATTTCCCGGATTGAAATTGTATTTATTTACAGCATCGGGGTCGTTATATTTATGTGCATACTCGCCATCTACTGTAAAGTCGGTGCCTGAAAGAGTAAGCTTACCGGAATAGGCAAGAACATTTTGTGGTAAATTATAGAAAGATTCCAGGTCCGGCTGATATTTGCTAATGACACTTGCTTCAACATCTGTTTCAAGGGGGAGTATATCCCCGAAAATAGTATTTATTGAAAATTTTGCATCTCCTCCGCGAACAATTCCGCTGCCGCTGGACCAGAATGAACGCTGGTTTCCTATTATACCCGTCAATTCGATACCGTCAGAGGGACGAAATTTTACTCTCAAACCGTCCATCGCATTATCGAAGCCGAGAAGGCGTTCCTCATAAGCCCTGAATATCAGACCGCTCCCGAACTGCTCGTAAAAATTACCTGCTGTTATGTCTATGATGTCATTTTTAAATTCACCGAATCGGTAAGCAAT
>DAHXMP010000399.1 GCA_027371665.1 Bacteroidota bacterium
AATCTTATAGATTTTGAAACTTATGCCTGAAAGCGACTTGTTTTACGAAATATCATCCCTCGAGACGGAACAGAGAAATCCTAAGACGGAGAATATTGACCTCGCCACGACTGAGGAAATACTCCGTTTGATAAACGACGAGGATATAACTGTAGCGGCGGCTGTACGCAAGGAATTACCTAAAATAGCAATTGCGGTTGATAAAATCACGGAATCGTTCAAAGCCGGAGGCAGGCTGTTTTATTTCGGTGCAGGCACCAGCGGAAGGCTCGGCATCGTTGATGCCGCGGAATGTCCCCCGACTTTCGGCACTTTGCCTGATTTGGTTCAGGGAATTATTGCCGGGGGAAATGAAGCAGTGTTCCGGGCTCAGGAAGGTGCGGAAGACAAACCCGAAAACGGTGCTTTAGAAATTCTGAAAAGAAAAATAAAGCCTCCCGATATTGTCTGCGGCATTGCCGCTTCAGGTAGGACACCTTTCGTTAAGGGTGCCCTTGCAGAAGCTAAAAACCGGGGGATATTTACATTGCTCATTGCTACCGTTCCACCTGATAAGGCGGTAGAACTCGGCATAGAGGCTGATGTGATGATATGCCCCGTAGTCGGTCCCGAAGCAATTACGGGTTCTACACGCATGAAATCGGGTACTGCACAAAAGCTCGTTCTCAATATGCTGACGACCGCTTCGATGATTAGGCTCGGAAAGACTTTGGGAAATGTAATGGTTGATTTACAACTCACAAATGCCAAGCTGAAAGAAAGGGCAAAGCGGATTTTGATGACTCTCACCGGTTGTGATTACGATACTGCCGAAAAATACCTCTCAGAGAGCGGCGGGCATGTCAAGACTGCGCTCGTCATGCTGCTTGCTGATGCCAATGTTGACGAAGCGAGAGCTAGATTGGAAAAAGCAGGTGGCTTCGTCAAGCTGGCTCTGAAATGAAATGATATTTTATATTTATTATGACCACCAGAGCGAAGTCTAAAAGCCTGTCCGGTGCATAGCCGAAGAATTGAAACGGGAATTTCACAGGATAGTATCTTACAGCAGTTTCCCGGCTCCGTGCATGATTAATTCGTTTGCCAGCTTTTCGCCGAGTTCTTTAGGGTATTCCGGCGGACCGAATGCTTTACTCCTCACTAAGCTTACTCCGTCAGGCGAACAGACAGCTCCTTCGAGTGAAAGCCTTTTCCCTGTTAATTTGGCGAGTGCGGCAATCGGAGTTTTGCACCCCCCGCCGAGAGCTTTCAGGAATGCCCTCTCGGCAGATGTTTCGATAAATGTCTCCCTGTGATTTAAGTGAATTAAGATTTCCTCGATTCCGCTGTTTGCAGTACTGGCTTCTATTCCCAATGCTCCCTGCCCGACTGCCGGTAGGAGCAAATCTGCCGGTATGTATGACGATATGTGCTTTTCAAGCCCAAGCCTTTCCACACCTGCGGCGGCGAGAACGATACCATCCCATTCGGATTTGAGAAATTTATCAATTCTTGTATTTACATTTCCTCGCAAATCTACGACTTTCAAATCCTGCCTGTGGTAAAGCAGTTGAGCCTTTCTTCTTACCGAACCTGTGGCAATAACTGCATTTTTCCTTAATTGGTCAATACCTGTGTTTTTTTCCTTTGCTATAAGGACATCTTCTGCTCTGTGCCTTTTAGTTACGGCGGCAAGCCTCAAGCCGGGATTCAGTTCGGTTGGCAGGTCCTTAAGGCTGTGAACTGCAAGGTCAATAGTACCTTCGAGTAGTTCGTTCTCGATTTCCTTTGTAAACAATCCTTTACCATTGATTTGAACGAGAGATTTATCAGTTATCTCATCGCCTTTAGTCTTAATCTGCTTCAGTTCTGCTGTAATACCGGGAAAGCTTTTGTTAATTAAAAACAAAACAAACTCCGCCTGCCAGAGAGCAAGCCTGCTTGAGCGTGTACCGATAATAATGCGTTGTTTCATTAATACAAATTTATTACTAATATTGCATTATTTCAATAAATCAATCACCGATGCCTTAATTTATGTTCCCCTGCTGATTAATGCATTATTATTATCCCTATTGTCTTATATTCAGTATTAGCCCATAATACACCATAGTAGAGGCCTTCTTTCAAATTTTTTGTGCTGTATGGATATTTATAGCTGCCTTTGCCTTGCTTAACCTTGAATATTGTGCTTATAAGATTACCCATATCATCGTAAAGTTGAAGTTGCACACTTGCCGATTGTAAAAGTGTATATTCAAATGTAATTGAAGTATTCGCCGGATTAGGATAAGCATCGAATTTGGTGATGTACATTTGTAATTTCAAGGGTCCAGTACCACAAGAGCTATCATAACACAAGGTTGTTTTAAGTATTGAATCCGCATTATAAAGTAAAATCGCTAAATTAATAATGCTGTCTTCAGGAACGCATAATTGAGTTAAATACAAACCTGGAGGTGAAAAATCAAATGCAGAATCAATTAAAGGATTTCTATCTGCAGAATACAACAATATATTAGGATAATCAGGATTAATCATTTTGATATGGTAAATATTATATAAATAACTATTAGAATCGTTATTTATTACTTTAACAGCGGCACAACAAAATGGTGGATTATTAATTAATTCAACTGCTAAGTTTGGATTATCACCACCACCTCCGCCACCGCCAGGCGATCTATCACATTTATCACAAATAAATTTTGTACATGATACATCGCCACATTTATTAAGAAAATCAAATCTATAACAACCAATACAATCCTTATCATAATAACAACACACCGGAAAATCAAAAATTTGATAATAATTGCTTATAGAAATTGGCAGACTGTCTAAAGGAATACTGTATTGTGATAAATAGAAACATCTGAAAAATACTGTTTTTCTCTTGCCGCCTGAATAAAATTACTTTTTTCAGACTTATTTAAAAAATTTACTAAATAATTTTATAAAATACATCGCTCTTTGACGTATTTTAACTCAAATTTGAGCATTTAAAGAACGTTAAGAGCCGTTTAGAGACAGTTCTCCTATGCTGACGAAGGTATTGGTGCAATCAGCCTCCTCATATTATAAATTATTGCACAAAAGACAAACTGAAACCGATTGCGGCTCTCATCATAATACCTGCACCGTTCATAATGCAATGCCCTTGTCATAAATGCAAACGGACGCTCAACCGAATTTCATATCTTTGATAACAACTTGTTGTTTGCTATTTGTGCCTTGCTCAGTCTCCGATTGCGATAGCCTTTGTCCAAAATGCCGCAGAAAATGCCGTTTTCTTCCAAATTTCGCTTTATCTTCCTGTTGGCATAGCCTTTATCGGCATATATTGATTTCTCTTTGCCATGTACGCACTGCTCAAACATTTCCGAATCGTGAACGTTTGCCGGCGTAAACTCTACACTATGAATTGCTCCGGTGCCATAGTCAACTCCTATATGGCCCTTGTAACCGTAATAGGTTTTGCCTCTTTTCTTTGTGAATGCGGCATCTTTGTCCCGCTTGCTCTCCGGCTTTGCCTGGGCCTCCTTGATTGTGGCGTCCACCAGTGTTACCCGCTCTAATAACAGGTTCCTGTATCTAAGCTCACGGTTCAGCATTTCAAACAGTTGCCTGTCCAGTCCCATACTTGCAAACTTTTCTCTATAACGGCATATCGTTGTTTCGTCTGGTATTGAGTCGCCTGAATTTAGTTCCAGAAAATTCTGAAAACTTCGGCGGTCGGCTATCTCTTCTTCCAAACGCGGGTCGCTCAGGTCATATATGTACTGTAGTATGAAACAGCGTACGATTACCAGTAAACTAAATGGCTTTCGTCCTGCTGCCTCTATTGTACCCTCTCTCGAAAGCTTGTATTCGATTGGCTTGATTAATCTGTTCCAGTCTATCTTTTTCTTGAGTATTTCTAATGCTTGCTTGCTTTGTGTTTTGATATGCTTTTTGTAATTTTCGTTTGCTTGATTTGTAAACAAATCAACGTTGCTTATTTTGTTGGAGCGCATATTGCCTCTTTCTTTAGTGTGGTACATGTTTTGCCGCTCCTGTTATGACGTTTTATTATTAATTGAATTTTTCAGAGGTTTC
>DAHXMP010000409.1 GCA_027371665.1 Bacteroidota bacterium
AATAGAAACAAGTGTTGAAGTGGATGCAGTATCCTGAATCACCCCGGAAAACAAAAGAAGAGCATGTTAATAATTACAGGGACTGGGGAATTCAGCTTGGCAGGCGTTTCAGAGCTTTAAAGCTCTGGTTCGTAATAAGGAGCTTTGGTGTTAGCGGATTACAGGAAAAACTGAGATACCACATTAAATTAGCAAACAATTTGAAAGAAAAAATCAAATCCGAAAATGACTTTGAGCTCATGGCTCCGGTGAAATTTAATGTTATTTGTTTCAGGTATAAGCCCCCCTGGATTGACGATAATGAAGAATTGAATAAAATTAATGAGACGATATTGAGCAAAATAAATGATAGCGGGAAATTGTTCGTTACACATACAAAGCTGAATGGGAAATATGTAATCAGATTTGTGACTGGACAGACAAATGTTAATGAAATTCATGTAGATAAAGCATGGGAATTGATTAAGAAAATTTCGAGAGATTCTGGTTAAAAAATTAAAAGGATATTTTAAAGATGAAGAAACTTTTTTTAGGACTTTTAGGAATTATATATTCAACTATGTTTATTAATGCACAAATAATAGAAAAGCCCCCGGAAACAAAGAGGGAGCCGGTTAAGGATACGGTACACGGTTTTCAGATTACAGATTATTACAGGTGGCTTGAGGATAAAACCAATCCTGAAGTAAAGAAGTGGTCGCATGAACAAACGGATTACGCAGTGAAATTTATTAACGAACATTTTCCGGATGTGAAAGGACTGAAGGAAGAAATAAGAAGTTTCCTGGACAGGGATGTTAAAACATCTCCCTTTTATAAAGCAGACAGGGAATTTTATTATGAAAAGAAAAAAGGTGAAGAGCAATTTAAATTATATACTATTATTGATGGAAAAAATATTTTAATCTTCGACCCAACAGAATATGATAAATCAGGGAAAGCGGCTATTACAGGATTATCCCTGACACAAGACGGCAATAAAGCCGCAGTCGGTATTCAATACAGCGGAAAAGAAATCAGCGAGTACAGAATAATTGATACAAAAACCGGGAAGGTTCTCGGCAAACCGCTTGAAGGCCTTGATGATTTTAGCTGGACAAAAGATGAAAAACACGCATACATATCAACCAGAACAAGAGAGATGATTGAAAAGCAAATACCTGTAAAAACCTACCTGCACAAAATCGGTGATGACCGTAAGAACGATATTTTCCTGGTTGCCCCAAAAGATGCCAAGAACTTTGCTTCTGTCTGGGACCCCGATGAAGGAGATGTAACTCTCTTTTCAGAGGGTGATTTTTATGCAAATACACTTAAAATCCGTAAGACAGGTACATTTGACATACCCAAAGTTATTTACTCAAGTAACAAATTCAGAGCTGATGTTAAAGTTAAGAATGATAAAATATATTATTATACAAACTTTGAAGCACCAAATTATAAATTAATGGTTGCTGATTTGAAGAATCCTGAATTTGCAAATGCAAAAACACTTATTCCGGAAAAAGAAACTATGCTCGAATCTTATGTCATAACTTCTGATTATCTAATAATACAGGATAAAAAAGATGCTCTCAGCAGGCTGTCAGCTTACGATTTGAATGGAAAATTCATAAAGCAACTCGAACTGCCCGTACTGGGAAATGTAGGAGAAATGAGTTATCACAGGGAAACCAATACAGTTTTTGTAACTTTTCATACATTCAATGCTCCGGCAGTCGTTTATAAACTCGACGGAAAGACTCTAAAATGGGAATTTTTCTACCAGGAAAAGCCGGGAATTGATACTAAAGATATAGAATCGAAAGAAGTTTTTTATTATTCCAAGGACAGCACAAGGATTCCGTTGTTTATAGTGTATAAGAAGGGAACAAAGCTTGATGGAACAAATCCGGCTTTATTGACCGGTTACGGTGGATTTAATATTAGCATGTCACCGAGTTATGTCGGATTAAATGCACCTTTTATCAATCGCGGAGGCATATATGCCATAGCCTGCCTGAGAGGTGGTGATGAATACGGCGAGAACTGGCACAAAAACGGTATGCTTCACAAAAAGCAAAATACATTCGATGATTTTATAGCTGCAGCCGAATATCTTATCAATGAAAAATATACCAATCCTGAAAACCTTGCAATAAGAGGAGGCAGCAACGGCGGTTTATTGATGGGTGCAGTAATGACGCAAAGGCCGGATTTATTCAAAGCGGTTTTTTGCAGTGTCCCCCTTCTCGATATGCTGAGATATTCCAAGTTCCTGATTGCAAGATACTGGATTCCCGAATACGGAGACCCTGATAAGAAGGATGATTTTCTGTATTTGTTATCATATTCCCCATATCAAAATGTTAGAAGCGGATTCAATTATCCGGCAGCATTCTTTAAAGCAGGTGAGAATGATGCAAGAGTTGACCCATTACATGCGAAAAAGTTTGTTGCTGAATTGCAGAATAATCCCGGTCAGACTAATCCTATTTTGTTGTACATAGATTTTGAGAGCGGTCATGGCACAGGTCAATCAATCGAACAGCAGGTTGAAGTTAATTCGCTTGAATGGAGGTTTATCATGGATGAGCTGGGAATGAAATAGATTATTCCCCTACCATAACGAATGCTCCCCAAATATATGGAATCCTGAATTTTCTAAAAATATCAAGCTGAGCTTGGTGAAAAGCTTCCCGCTTGGTCATTCCTGAAACCCAATTATCATAAAATGAACTCATTAATTCATTTGTTGACTCATCACCTACGTTCCATAAACTCATCAATACTGTTTTTGCTCCTGCTGTCTGAAATGCTCTTTGAAGCCCGTAAACACCTTCGCCGTTTTTTATTTCCCCCAATCCCGTCTCACAGGCAGATAATACGACCAGTTCTGTATGGTCAAGGTCCAGGTCCATTGCTTCATAAGCTGTCAAAATACCATTATTTTCTTCTCCTAACCTGGAGTTGGCATCATTAATATAATCAGCCGCACCGGCAAAAAATAAGCCTGAACGTAAAAGAGGATTTTCAATCAATCTTTTATTTTCAAATCCAAAAATATTGCCGTTTTCTGAATTTATATCGGGTAAAAATATACCATGCGTAGCAATGTGTAAAACTCTTGGATTTGAAACTGATTTAACGGCAGACTTTGTAGCATCATCTCTCAGATGGGTTTCAACGAGCCAATTTTTACTCTGCAGGTACTTCCCGATATTAATAATTTCATTCTCGGTTCCGGGCAAGCTGATAAGCTTAAAACCTGAAACCGAATCTCCCTTCATATATGGATAAGGAGGAGGAGGCTCCCTAAAATGCTTTTCACCGTTTTCATTTTTCTTCTCGGCAGAAAAACTGAAAGTGGGATTACCAAACAATTCTGCACTATTCAGGAGGTTGCTTTCCTTTTGAATTTTGTAATAATTTACAATAATATCCTTAGTGCTGTTGCATATTTGTATATCCTGTTCTTCGAGAAGATATTTGCCATCCGGAGCATAAAAGGTTGCCGGATTGATTTTATTATAAATTCCGTCAGTTGACAAATAAACTTTCTTTATGCCTTTTAATAAATTATAAATTTTTGACCAATAAACATTGAAAGATTCACTATCCGGCTTTTGTGACTTAAGATTATCCCTGTAAATTTTGTATAGCCAGCCTTCGAGTTTATCTCCGTTTTCCAAAATAACTATTTCCGGTTCCTCGGTTGTAAGTTCTGTAACAATGAGAGCTACGTAAATAATTTTATCGGTTAACTTGTTATCCCTATATCTGAATCTGATTAATTCAACGGCAGCTTCATCAGGTTTAAGGAATGCCTGAATAGTCCTCCAGGTAATTTTCTTTTTTTCATAAGACTCGGCGAATAATTCTGATTTCAGGCTTATTTGTTTTTCAAGTTGATTAGCAACATTCTCTATAGAATCAAGATTTAAATTCTCTTTTTCCAGTTCATCCTTAGGGTATGTATAGAGTTTAACAATGTATTCTTTTAAAGCCACCCAG
>DAHXMP010000419.1 GCA_027371665.1 Bacteroidota bacterium
ACAAAGAATACTGTTTCATTCAGGAATCTCGGGTCATCGTTAGTCCTGTTAATATCGCCTTTATAGTTAGCCTGTGTTTCTAAGAACAACGGATAGCCTGTCGGGTGATAATTTAATGTATCATGTGTAGAACTTACATAAGGATGAAACTCCGTTTCGAGAGAATTAATTATCGGGTATGCATTGTCTGTGCCGATAAGGCTGTCAGCAATGTTCGGGTCTCTTGTAAGGCATCTTACATACTTGCCGTATGAAGGTTCTGTATTGTCTGTATACCTTATTAACTCAGGAGGTAAACCGACAGCAAAATCTTCAATCGGGCTCATTCTTCTCTTCGAGTAATCAGCTGTCTTAACATCTGTTCCCTTATCATATGCATCGTAAACTCTGCCGCTCATAAGAAGGATATCCGGTATCGATGAATCAGCTGGTACATTTTGACTTGAATCCTGGTTCAATATCGGTATCGGCTGATAATCATACCTCAGGATTGATTCGAATGGACCTTCAAACAAATAACTGTGATATGAGTTCCTTAATGCATTGTTTTCACTCTTTGTCTCCCAGAAACGGAAATCAAGAGTTTTTGTTCTTTGGTAATTATACGGACCTACGAGGTCTGTCGTATCGAGATAGAATGTCTCCTGAATGCCGCCTCTGTATTTCTTACCGGGGCAGTTTGTACAGGAATCTAATATAATAAGGTTAACATTAGCTTCTGTTTTTCCCCAATAATTACCCATTAACGAGTCTGTTCCGCCGAATCCGAGTCCGGTTGTTCCGGAAAGGACACCTTTAGTATTCGGGGCATCGGGAAGCCTGATTAAAAATCTCGATTTATTATTATATATCGAATTGGCAGCCTCGGAGAAAGTAAATGCAGGGGATGGTCCCTGGATTTCTCCGTAAATACATGTGCTTGCCAAATCGCTCGATGCTACGTTTGCAATAATCTTTGTATTATCATTCAAATCCCTGATTACAGGACCGGTAATTGCATTCTGGAAAATACCGATGTCATTCCTGTTATCAACCATATTACTGGTAATTAAAGACCTGTTGAATACAAGTTTCATGTCAAAATTATCAGAATAAATAGCTGAGCCTGTATAAGCTTTATTGTTAATTATTCTTACCCTGTTAAACCATGTTGAATCGAGTCTTCCGAATCTGTTGGCTGTTGCACTGTCGAGAACATAAAGTGCACCGCCTAATCCAACACCGTTTTCAGGCAGGTTGGTTTCCTGTGCCCATCTCCTGACATCTATTGTCTGCCTGTCTTTCGAAATCTTCGGTACCCATGTTGCTCCGGCATCCGACGTTCTGGCTATAAATCCGTAATCGCCGACTGTATAACCAACGGATGGAGTTTTGAAGAATATACTGTTCAGGTTTTCTGTCGTTTTCGGGTCGAGCTGGAACCATGTCATACCGTCATCGGTTGATTTCAGCATTAAGCCGTTTTCACCTGCTATAAAGCCGGTATGAAGACCTGTAAACCATACTTTATTTAATGTTAATGATGTTCCTGTTTCAATTCTGTCCCAACTGTAACCGGAATTTGTCGTATGTAAAAGAACACCATTTTCGCCGACGGCATATCCTGTATAATCATTTGTAAAGTAAACCGAATATAAATCGGTATATATATTTGAAATCTGTCCGTCCCATTTGTCTGCATCGTTCAGCTTTATAATTAAGCCTCTGTGTCCGACTGCATATCCAAGGTGTACCCTGTTGAAATAAACTTCATACAGGTTGTGAATCGTTCCCGATTCTACCTGGGTTACTGTTACGGTTGAAAGATTTAATTCAATTTTTGCTATGAATCCGTTATCTCCAACAAGATAACCGATATTTGAACTTGAACCTGAGAATTTAACCGAATTAAAGTTTATTCCTGCCAGTGTCCAGCCGGGTAACAGCGTCACCGGAACTGCTGTCCAATGCATGCCTGCATCCATCGTTTTCAGCACAGTACCGTTATCACCTACTATAATACCAACGTCACTGGTTAAAAAGTCAATATCGTTTAACCTGTTGCTTGTTCCTGAATTCATGTATTCCCATTGGTCTCCGCCTTCGGTTAACCTGATAAGCGTTCCGCCTTCACCGAC
>DAHXMP010000420.1 GCA_027371665.1 Bacteroidota bacterium
TATCTGTTATTATTATCTATTCTATAAGGTAAGGCTATAAATTTTTTAGGACTTGGAATAGCTAAATCTTCAATTTGTTTTGGCATTAAACTATCAGGTAAGTGTATTATAGAATTTTGCCATGTTATACCGCCATCAAAAGTCAAAAATATTGAATCCCCAACAATACCTCCAATTTTGTCATTATACAAATTAATCCTATATAGAGATGATTTAAGAGATAATCTATTCTTTGTCCAGGATTGGCACCTGTCAGTTGACCTGTAATAATAGCCGCTGTCACAAATCACAATACATAGATTTGAATCAATATATGAAGCATCATATAATCTTGGAGGTTGATACCAATATTTGTTACCAGTTGAATCTACTATATATTTCCCTGAATCAGCCAATGTCGTGTTCCATGTTTTTCCTCCATCGGTTGTTACTCTATTATAAGGCCAGGTCAGCCCCATGTTCCCAACTGCAATGCAGTTTAAAGAATCATAACAGCTTATTCCAACATATAAAAGTTGTTCTGTTATTGGGGCGTCCGGTGGATATTTAACTTCATCAACTTTTTTCCAGCTTCCAGTTTGTGTAAAAATTATTGATGGAATGATTAAAATCAAGAAATAATATTTAAAAATTTTTTTCAATTTTTTTCATTATCTAATTATTGAAAAAATTCCATTATTAATAATGTTGTTTCCATTTTTAATTCTATAATAAAAAATGCCATCTCCAATATCAATCAATGAAACAGGAATTGATAATTCAATATCATCTTTATTTAACGATTTCATGTAAATCAAATTACCGAGTTCATCATAAATTTCCAATTTTATTTTTCCTGTGATAATGCTGCTGTATTTTATTATTACTTCTCCCTCCGATGGGTTCGGAATAACAATTGAATTTTCTTTGGGCACCGTTATTTCTTCCTTTACTGTTACCGGAGCTTTTATTTCTGTCCTTAATGTGTCCGAAACATGTACGTTGCAGATAAAATAACATGGTGCCGGCGTTACGGGGATACATGCAGGAATTGTATCATTCAAAGAGCCATATTCAAATTGTGATGTAAATGTATTTGCATCTATTCTGCAAATTTTATAAACAGCCCAGCAGCACATATTAGTATCGCAACTGAAATAATCTCTTATTCTCTGCCCAAGCATAGTATCAATCCATGTTCCCCAGCAGCCTGTATTGAGAATTCTGATATTACTATCACAATCGCCAACACTTAAGCCGGCACTTGCACCATATTTTATTACCCAGTCCAAGGCGTATTGGTAAATATCTCCGGTTTCTGTATAACAGCTATCACAGGAAGGATTCAATGCCTGGATACTATCCAATATAAAATCTTCATATTGAGGATTGCAATCGAGATGTTTTCTATACCTATAGAAAATATTAATTTGACAATTAGGGCATCCTTCAACACTTATGGGACCTGATGAATGTGAAGTCCAGAAGCCATAAGGGCAGGGCATATTTTTACAAATTGTATCCCCACCAAGATGATAAGGATAATTCTCACAAATCGTGATGTTACATGAAGGGACACATTGGTCACAATACATTCTTGAAGACATAAGGATTGATTTATGGTAATTAGCCGAATTAGGGTCAAGAGAAAAAATATAGGATTGTATACAACAAGTATAAGCACATACCATTGTATCCTCCTTACATATTGCAGGTGTTAAAACAAAATACTGGATATAAGAATCTTGTGACAAATTTAAATGAAGAAAAGTTGAATCCTGAATTTTTTCATTTAACAATGAATCAAGGAATAACCGTTGGATAGAATCTTTATCCCTTTTACAACAGCTATCTCTGCCCATCCATTGAATATCCACTATATTTATAAAATATTCATCAGTTAAATGCTCTTGTGGTTCTACATCTACAAACTCATAGTAAGTTATCTGATAACAACAATTCGGACAATTGTTATAATCAACACAGAAAAATTTTTGTAAAGGTTCTGTAGGTAAGATATTCCAAGCTGAATCTAAATCATATTCACCACAATGATAATTACATGGTGAAGATGGATATAGCTGCCTAAGGTCGGCAAATACATAATTTGGAATAATCCAAAGAAAAAAGTTAATATTGAAAATAAGAACAACGAAGTAAAACCTGACTTTTTCATAACTCACCTCTCGAATTGTTTGAAAATTTTATTTATTCACTTTCTTTTATCATTTTCAATTTATATTCAGGTTCCATCCTTTCATCTTTAGGTTGAGCCATGTAAATAACTAAAACAATAATTTTTTTCTGTCATCCTTCATCCATTTGTGCAATTCGCGTCCGTTATTTGTCATTTCGAGATTAATGAAATCAACGTATTTGCCTTCATAGACGGTTTTGCCGATAATGCTAATATATCCATCATCCTCAAGCCGAAGAAGGTATCCTGAAATAGCAAAACGGTTATTATCGGGACCTTTTAACAAATCCCTGCAACAGTTGCATTCAATTGCATCGAATATTCTCTTAATTGCGTCATTAGGCACTTCCATTATTTGAATCCCTTATTTTATCAGATAATTTTATTGATGTCAATTGAGTTTTTCGGTATCATACCCGATTAAACCAACCACAATACCCAATAATTGAAAATCAAAATCTTTATGCAATTGTTTATCCTTATACTTAATATTTTCCGAACGTAATTTTATTCCGTTCCGATTAATGATATATCTTTTAATTATATTAAATCCGTTGAATTTTGCAGCTATAATCGAGTTCTCCCCTTTTCACAAATTCGTCGTAGACCTTCTGCAATTTTCTTTTGCGATATCAAATAAATTATCACTGCTCATATTCTCAATCATTTCAACAAATGCTGGCATTTCACACCAAAACGAATGATTGTTATCAGTTAATAAAAAAATCACAATCTCTTAATCATATTATAATAAGCCATACCCCTTTCGGTAAGTTCAATATTAAAATATTTTACAGGTAATCCTTCCGTGTGTTGTTTCCCGCTTATATCAATCAGTCCGTCTGATTCGAGATTAATAAGAAATTGAGAATACATCAGCCTGCTGCTTCCTGCTTTCTGATATAAAAACCAACCTTTAGTTTTTTTGATATTATCCAGAATGATGAAGATGTCATTTACAGAAAAATCTATTTTCTGCCCATTATTTAGCAAAGAAAAATTATTAATATCCATATTGGTTCTCGATACTTTTTTTTTACTCTTTTACTCATTAACCTGCATACTGCTGTTGAAGATAAATTTTGACTAACCTTGGCCTTCCTGGACGCGGAGAATCGTATAACCCCTGTAAACCGTATTCTTCCCATGCTTTAATCCAGTTATTTACAGTTGCCCTGTGGACTTTGAAAATATCGGAAATTAAATCAATATTATACTTCTCGTAACTCAAAATAATTGCATGGGCTCTGTTTCTTACTCTATAGTTGTTAGAACAGTTTATAATACGTTTTAAAATTTTAATTTCTTCATCGTTCAGTTTTTCCACGCATCTCATTAACATCCTCAAAATATTTTTATTTAAAAATTTTAATAAAGATAACCTGCCCCTTTTAAGATTTATTATTCCATTAGGGGCAGGTATCTTTAAAACAAATCATCTTTCTATAGTAAGATTTGTTATATATTGACCGTTCCCATTAATAAGTTTTAGCAAATATTGACCATTCTGCAAAACTGAAACATTTAATGAAAAATTTGCGGAATTACCGGATTTCAATAAAAGCGATTCAGTCAAAACTTCCCTCCCCAACAAATCATAAACATAAGCTGTAGCTTGTTGGTTTCCGTTTAAAGATGACAGGGATATGTTCACATACTCACCGGAAACAGGATTGGGATAAAGCAAAATTTCATCTTTTGTTTTTACGCTTTTCATATCTTCAGATGAAAGGTTTTCCCATGTCCTGCCTCCATCATGAGTGATTTTAGCCCCGTTTTTAATAAATATGGCTGTTTGGGATTCATTATTAATTACAGAATTAATTTCCACAGAATTGAAATTATTATCAATCCTGTAATACTTCTGATAAGGCTTATTTGCAATATGCCAGGTAACGCCGCCGTCCTGAGTTATCATTATTTCACCGAGCTTATTGATATAGGTCGCTTTTTTTGGTGCCTGGCTATAAGCAAAACCGAAGGTAATAAGAATAACCATTAAAACAATTAATTTCTTCATAGTTTCTCCTTTCACTGACAAGCGGGATAACAACCAAGCTGATATTGCCTTGGGTCGCAATAACCCGGGGTGGACTTTGCTGAATTATAAGTAATAACTTTCTGATGGTTAACTATACACACTGTGTACCAGTCAATGCAACATTCAACAAAAACACAGGGGTACAAAAGTCCAGCAGTCACATTCGGTGTAATCCCATCTGCTTTACTTACGAAACCTCCCACACCAATCGGAAAAGTAGGCTTCCAGCAGCCGCCCACCATCACACGGTAATTGTCAACACATGTATCGGCTGAAGAAGTGTCGGGAGGGAATCTCATCGGGTCAGCAATCATCATTTGCACCATAGCAGCTTCGAGCATTTCGGAAACTGTCATAGTCTGGCCGCAATGCTGGCCTCCGGCATATCCGTTTAGAAATTCAATTTCCTCGATAAATAAATCATAAAAAGCACCGCATGCTATTCTTGTTCTGTAATGAACAATAACTGGTTCGCCGCATGGCAGAGTAATTTGATAAGTTAATGCAGGGCTTGGTGGCATCGGATTCCATACATCATTAGGGCAATCAGGATAGCAGAGTGTTACCTGCGATTGTGCCGGATTTGCCAAAACGATTATAAGAATTGTAAACAAAATTGAGAACCAGAAAATTCTGATATTTTTTCTGGAATAATTATTAAATCTGTAGTTCATTAATCACCTCTATTATTTTGTAAATAATTATAAAAAAAATTAATTTTTTAATAAGCGGTTCCCTGGATTAACAATTGATATTTATTAGAACCGTTAAGATAGACAGTATCCTGGTAAAATCCCGGTGTAACCGAAGGCGATTTAAAGATAGCTACGAGCCGGTTATCAGAGTTATTACCCAATGGAGGAATTACAACAGGAAATCCTTTCTCGGGTGCCAGACTAAAAGGTATGTTATTACTTAGTTTTATATCGTAAATATTTACAGCGTAATCTGCCGACAAGTTATTGAGAACCACATATTGAGTAACAACTCTCTGCCATCTTATACTTCCAAAATGAATTACCGTTGAATCAATAAAACTCAGGGAATCCTCCTTTGAAACTGCAGGTGCAATTGTTATTTTGTTAAGGTTGTTTCCGAAATCTGAAATATCCCTGCAAGAATAGAATATTAAAATGGTTCCAAGAATCAACAAAATATTTAACGATTTTTTCATGTCAGCCCTCCTTATATTTTAATGGAAATTCCGTAATTAACTGCGATTTTCTTTGTCTGAAACAGTTTATTCTGGTGGTTAAACCAGAAATGGCTGTATTCCGCTCCGATCGAAAAAGCTATATCAGGGTATGGTTTATACTCAATCCCGGCAAATGGCCTGGCAATAAATCCGGCAGGATTACCGCCCAAAACAATCCCTGTGTAGGGATTAAACAACGCTTTCTCAAAAGGATAGTATTCGATTTTTGCACCGAAGGAATTAAAATTTGATTGCTGAAAATAAGTATACTCCTTACTATCAGCACCGGTACCAGTATATTGATTGTAAAATGTTTCCTGCCTTCCCTCTACTCCGATTTTCAGATTGTCCGACAGATCGTAGCATATAGATAAGCTATTATTATTAAAGGGAGCATAATATTTAGAAGGTATTTGTCCTTTTGGCATATCCCATGTTGCCATACTTCTCAAATCAATTGACAGACCGGTTGGTTTTCTGTTGTCAAAAGTAATTTGATTAAACATTGGTTTCACATTTGGAAGATTGTGCAATTCATAATTTTCATTTTTTTCAATTCCGTTAAATTTTATTAAATCAGCTTTTGATGAGGTAAGAAATT
>DAHXMP010000429.1 GCA_027371665.1 Bacteroidota bacterium
GGAAATGGAAATTAATAATAATTATGACTTACCTTTTTTAAATTTTTCCGATTTTTTAAGGCTGGATACGAATGCTTTAGTTTTTGTAGGGTTTGATCAACTTACGATTTGGGATAATAAATCATCTAGAATTAATAGTAATCAGCTAACGACTTACCCATGTAAGATGATTTTACAGAAGAATATTAATAATTCTAATCTTAATTCTTTAATAAAATTAAATGATTCGTGTTTTGGTATAGCTGGCAGTTATAATGACTCTCCTGCATTGTACATTGTTAATGACTCGGGAAATGTATTAGATTCTTTTATCCTATCAAACAGGTATGGAAGTTTTGAATTTGTATCATTAACACTCGATTCCAATTTTTTATTATCTGGGTACAGGTATAAATATTTTAATGATAAGAATCCCTATTTTGTTAAAATAAAAAATTCTTTTGTTACAATTACTCCACCCGATACAACTCAAAAACCAATTGATACACTTGCGACTTTATTTTATCCCAATCCTGTTTCAGCTAAGGCCTATATACCTTTTAATTTAACTGAATCAGGATATGTTACATTGAAATTATTCGACTTGCTTGGTAATTGTGTAAAAGAAATTAATGAATATAAAGCGAATAGAGGCTCTTATCAACTCACAATTGACTTCAGTTATTTAAATTTTGGTATGTATTATTACAGCATCGAATTTGAAGGAAAAAAATATTTCGGAAAAATCCTTCATACAAAATAAATTTTATTTTAAAATTCATTCAAAAATAATTTTATAACAGTTTTCTTGCCGTTACAAATCCCCATCCTTATATTTGCCCCGTTCGTTCTTTGAAATTTCTATGTGTCCTTGAAGTGTCTCCCTTCCTTGAGGAAGGGTCGGTTGAAGTGAAACGGAAATCCCGATTCATCGGGAGGTAGGTGTAAAAAATCTGCAAAATCAGCTCAATCCGTTTAATCAGCGGTTCAGACAACTAAGCAAAAAATCAAAAATATGTTGCATTTGTTGCTTTTTGTTGCTTTTTGGCTAATATCAACCGAAATAACACATTTTTTTAAAACTATAAAATTGGACGAAAACGATGCAACTTCAGAATGAGGTCATGTAACTATTTGTTCTTTAAAATATTTATAACGGCATTAAATTGCACTGCAAAAGTGCAATCTTGCAATTAAAAATTTGGATATTGAAAATTAGAAATTGAAAATTTTGTTCCAATTATCTCCCCTTCTTGATGAAGGGTCGTTGAATGTGTAAAATCAAATACTAATGGCTATTGACTGCCAAACAACGACAAATTGCGTATCTATGCGGCTTAGCGTCTTTGCGAGAAAATCAGGAAAATTGTTTATAATTCAATCATTAAAATTTTATTGAAAATTGAAAATTAGAAATTGAAAATTCTACAATCATTCTCTAACCGCGATTCGAAAATCGTCACTCACAATTCGTCATTGATTTTGCTATTCCCCTTCCTCGTATCTCTTCTTCCAGAGTGCTTTCAGCCGTTCCCTGATTTTCGATTCCCTGCCGGAATCTTTCGGAAAGTAAAACGCCTTAGGAGTGTAGCCTTCGGGAAAATAACTTTCCTCCACAAAGCCGCCTTCGAAATTATGCGGATACTGGTATCCCTCATGGTAACCTTCATCCTTCATCAATTGAGTAGGTGCATTCCTCAGGTGCAAAGGCACGCTCAGCGGAATAGGCTGGCGTATTTCCATGAAAGCCTTCATCAGCCCAACATAAGAGGCATTTGATTTCGGGCATGATGCGAGATAAGTTACACCCTGTGCGAGATTGATTTGTGCCTCAGGCAAGCCAATCATCTCCACAGCATGGAAAATCGAAACGGATAGAGTAACGGCATAAGGGTCTGCATTGCCGATATCCTCGCTCGCAAAAATCACCATCCTGCGTGCTATGAAACGTGGTTCTTCGCCGGCATCCAGCATTTTAACGAGCCAGAACAAAGCCGCATCCGGGTCGGAGCCTCTCATGGATTTAATAAACGCTGAAATTGTATCGTAGTGCGATTCACCCTTCTTATCATATTGTGCGGTCTTTTGCTGAAGAGCTTTTTCGAGAAGTTCCCTCGTTATTATTACTTTTTTCCCTTCGCTCTTCCCCGTAATCCTGAAAGCAAGCTCCACTGCATTCAGAGCAGTCCTCGCATCCCCTGCAGAGATTGCCTGGAGAAAGTCCCACGCTTCTATTTCGATGTCGTATTTCTTCAGGACTTCATCTTCTTTTAAAGCTTTTACAACGACGGTTTGAATCTGTTCATTCGTCAGCAAATGAAGGCGGTAAACCTGGCAGCGGCTCAGCAAAGCGGCAATCACCTCGAAAGATGGATTCTCCGTCGTAGCACCGATTAATGTGATAATCCCCTTCTCGACGGCATGAAGCAAGGCGTCCTGCTGTGATTTATTAAAGCGGTGGATTTCGTCAATAAACAGAAGAGTTCGCTTCTCCTGCGACATCTGAGCCTTTGCATAATTAATGACCTTCCTGACATCGGCAACTCCAGAATCCACGGCTGACATCCGTATAAAATTATACCCCGATTGCTCTGCAATTAAATACGCAAGCGTCGTCTTGCCGACACCGGGCGGTCCCCAGAAAATAATGGAAGGAAATTCCTTCAGTTCAAAAAATTTTCTTAAAGGCCCGTCTTCACCAATCAGATGCTCCTGCCCTGTTACTTCATCAATATTCGAGGGCCTTACCCTGTCGGCAAGCGGTGCCTGATGAGTATTCGAACCCTTCGGCTCCGTGGGAAATAGTTCCTGCATAGCAGTCCCAATAAATAGTCATAAAATATTTATGCTAAATTAGAAGGAAATGGATTAAGAGACAAAGATTTGTTTAATTCAAATAAAAATTCTTCGACAGAAGATACAACTTTCCACAGGTTACGGTATCTCTCAGCCATGAATTTTTCGGCGATTGTTCTATTTAATGTTTCGTTTAAAGAATCGAAATACCCCTTCAAATTAATTATATAAAGCGGAGTATCTTTTATACCGAGCAGCTTCCAGGTAATAGCTTCGAGAATTTCGTCGAGTGTGCCTATGCCGCCGGGCAATGCGACAATACAATCGGATTGTTCAAGCATGAATGATTTTCTATCGGCAAGATTTGAAACGACTTTTAGCTGAGTTAGTCCCTCGTGTCCGAGTTCTTTCAGAATCTCGGGAACGACACCGGTAATTTTACCGCCTTCATTCAAAGCTCCGTCAGCCAATGCACCCATCAGGCCTACTCTGCCTCCACCGTATATTATTCGGTACCCGGCTTTTGCCAATAATTCGCCAAGTTTTCCTGCTTCATGCAAATATGTTTTATCACACTCCGTACTCGAAGCACAGAAAACGCAAACAGCTTTTTCAAACATAATTCTTACAAATTTTCAATTACTCTTTTTAGCTTTGCCTGTACTTCCAGGGCAATGCTTCCAAGCGAAGAATTTTCCACTGCCTTCATTGATTCAATCGGGTCAACTGCTGCAACCTCGATTTGATTATCCCCAAGTTCCTGAACGATAACATTGCATGGGAGCATAGTACCAATCTTGTCTTCGGCTGTCAAAGCTTTATAAGCATAAGACGGATTGCAAGCACCGAGAATACGGTAATTCCTGAAATCAACGTCGAGTTTATTCTTCATCGTTGCTTTGACATCAATATCTGTTAAAATGCCAAAGCCTTCTTTCTGAAGCCCGGTAGTAATTTTTGTGATAGTGTCATCAAAAGATGTGTTTAAGGTTTTGTTGAAATAATAGCTCATAAAAATCCTTGTAATATTACTTATTAGCATAATTATGCGTTTATTTAAAAATTATATTTAAATGATACAAAAAAATTTAAAAGTTTAACATACGTTTTCTCAATTTAGATAATTAATAATAATTATTTTAGGATTTTTTCATGACCGATGTTATTATTGACATTAAAATCGAACCTCTCGAAGAAGGTGGGTTACTTGCTTTATCTGACGATTTACCGGGTTTTCTTGCAGAAGGACGAACCTATCAGGAAACTTTAGAAATTGCTCAGGATGTTGCCAGAAAGTTAGTAGAATCTTATATTGAACATGGAAATGAATTACCCCAAAAAATCCAGAATCAACTAAAATCAAAGATAAGACCAATAAAATTTAAAACACCAATTGCAATTACTTTATGAGTAAACTGCCTGACTTATCATACAAAGAAGTAATCAAAGCACTGAGAAAAGCAGGTTTTGAATTTGACTGAAATGCCAAAGGAAGTCACGAAATATGGTACAATAATAACACCAAGAAAAGAACAGTTATCCCCTATCATTCCCGTAACATCTCGAAAGGGACTTTAAGAGCTATCATAAATCAAGCAGGTTTGACAATTGATGAATTTATTAAGTTTTTATAATTTTTTTAAATTGTTTCCAATTCCCGTTTTGTATTCCGTGCAACGAGCATCTCGGCAACGGCACAGAGTAATGCAAGTGCGATGAGTAATTTCCATAATTCACTGCCGGTTCTTGCACGGTTAACGTTCTGTACAACATTTCTCGTATCTTCAATCAATCTGAAATTTTCAGGTGCGGATAGCCGGCTTTTCATAGATTTTTCAATTTCATCTTCAGGAACAGGCTTCAGATATGATTCCGAAGGCAGAGGATTGACGGAAACAATCGAAACTACTTTATTCTGTTGGGTCGAGACAACGTAATTTCCTAATATGTTTAAGTTGTCAAGAGAAAGCACGGTTCCGTTGGGCAAAGATATGGACTGCAGGTAAGAAACATTTTTATTCGGGTCTGTAATTTTAAAATTCTTAAAAGCGGCAAAACGTGCGGGAACAGGAAGCATAATCGAATTTCCGGCTGAAACATTTACTCCAATTCCTTCCCTGCTCGAAAGGTAAAATGTACTCCTGTAAATTATCGCGGCAAATAAACCTGTTACCGGGAAGGTACTCCAGCCCATTTCAGGTGGAACGGAACAATACAAAACTTTGCCTTCGCCTAACCTGCTTTCGCTTAAGAAATGACCGCCGGGTATTTCGATTAAAGGCTGTCCTTGTGTGTTTGACAAAGCTTTATAGATTTTAGGAGATTCCACAATAGCTTTGCTGTCCGTAGTACCTTTGAAAACACCTTCGAACAAAGGGTGCATTTTATCAACAGATGTAAACTGCGAGGGCTGTGTTTCCGAATATGACAACTCTTTAACCGAGCCAAAGCCGAGAATGGACATTCCATAATTAAAAACATCCGAAGGAGTCAATTCATCGGCAAAAATGAAACATGAACCGCCATTCTTAATGAATTGTGCAAGCCTGTCAAAATCACTTTTTAAATAAGGTCCGCCGGCAAGAATAACAATGTCATAATTCGTAAGGTCAACACCTGCAAACTCCGAAGGCTGAAAATATTTTGCATTAACGAGTTGTTCCGAACCTGACGATGAATAAACCGTTGAGATATACTCGCTCTGAGCCTGCTTACTGATTATAGCAACAGTCGGCTTGTCGGGAATAACAAACCCAAAATATCTTTTATTATCGTAATTAAGAGCGTCATCTTCGAGTTCGAGGCAGGCACTTACAGCTCCCGGCTGATTAGGCTCTGCTGCTATTGTCAATGTCCTTACCTCATTTGCGGGAACATCCAAAGTTCTTTGTGCCACCCTTTCATTATTATAGAAAAGACTGACAATCGCACCATGAATATCCTTGCCGGAATTATTTTTTATCCGGCTTTCGATTTCTACGGGTTTGTCTTTCTGAAAAATTCTCGTTAGAAGATTTAGAGAATCAACCGAAAGATTTTGAATGTTGCTATTGGACTTAAAACCGACAGGAACAAAATAAACGGCAGTCGTTTTATCGAATAGTTTCAGAGAATCTTTATTTTCATTATTAAAAATATTTCTTTGAGCATCGGTGATAATGTAAACTTCTCTATTCAGGTTGATTGATTTGTCAAGAATACCTGAAGCAAGCCTCATGCTTGTTTCAAGGTTTGCAGGAAAATTTGAAATTTTTGTCTTTAACAATTCTTCTTTTGCTAAAACAAAATTTCGTGAAAGAGAGGAATTTATTTTTTTATTACCAGCCATATCGAGCAATACAACTTCATCGCCTTCTTTCAAAGCATCAATAATTGATAAAGCGGCAGACTTTGCCTGTTTAAACCTGTTACCGCCTTCATCCGATACATCCATACTGAAAGAATTATCGAGAATAATAACAGCACTGGTCTTCGCGGTTCCCCCGATAAATGGCAATGAGCTTTTAATAGTCGGGCGGGCAAAAGCCAGAACTGCAAAGACAATAATCAAGGTTCGCAGAATTAATAAAATTATTTGCCTGATTTTTAATCTTCGGATTTTCGTTTTCTGAAGTTCCTTTAGAAAACGCAAAGTAGAAAATTCAATAATCTTCAGTTTCCTTAGATTCAAGAGGTGAAGAATTACAGGAATCGAGGCGGCTACCAGTCCTATTAAAACAAGCGGATTTAAAAATTGCATAAATTGAAATTGCTATATTAATTATCGTCAATTGTTATGCTTTGACGTTTTTAAAAGATTTTGATTATTTGATATGACATTTAGCATCAGTAATAATCATTTGATTAAAAAAGACTAATCAATCTTATACATTTCTTCAATCAGGTAAGAAAACTTTCTTTCGACAACATGTCTTTTAATACTTAATTTGGGTGACAGCTCTCCGTTTTCGACTGTGAATTGCTGAGTCAGAAGCTTGAATTTTCTTACTTTTTCGTATTTGGCAAAATCTTTCTGAAGCCTGTCAATATCATTTTTAATAACTTGTATAATTTTATCATTAGCAATCAATTCTGTCGGTTCATCGTATTTTATTCCGAAAGTATCTGCCAGCTTTTTCAATTCCTCGAAATCAGGAGTTAGCAAGGCGGTAATATAATCACGCTTATCGCCGATAAGAACGCAATGTTCGATATAAGGGCTTTGGGTGAGAATGTTTTCAATCGGTTGTGGAGCAATGTTTTTCCCTCCGCTGCTCACAATGAGATGTTTTTTTCGGTCAGTTATTTTTAAATTGCCTTTTTCAGTAAACATACCAATGTCTCCGGTATAAAGCCATCCGTCTTCGTCAATGGCTGCATTTGTCGCTTCGGGGTCATTCCAATAACCTTTCATAATGTTTTCACCGCGTGCAAGAATCTCTCCGTCATCTGCAATTTTAATTTCAACATTGAAAAGAGGCGGGCCAACGGTTCCGACCTCGATTGCTCCCAGTCGGTTAGCAGCAAGTACAGGTGATGATTCAGTCAAACCATATCCTTCAAGAACGGTTATACCCATAGCAAGATAAAACTCACAAATATCTACCGGAAGAGCAGCCCCACCGGAAACGAACATCCTGAGCCTGCCTCCCGTTCTTTCTTTTATTTTCGAGTAAACCAGCCTGTCAGCCAATAAATACATCGCCTTCAAAGCAAAGGGATTTTTTCCGTCGCGCACAGCATGTAAAAAATTTTTACCGGTGCGGACTGCCCAGTGAAATATTTTCTGTTTGGTTGCCGATTCCTTTTCAATACTCTGATAAATTCTTTTTCTTATAAGTTCAAGGAGTCGTGGAACTGTTGTCATCAATGTCGGTTTTACTTCTAAAATGTTCGTCCCGACAGATTCGATTGCCTCGGCAAAAGCTATTGTACAGCCGGAACCGAAGGGTGTATAATACCCTGCAGTGCGTTCATAGGAATGACACATTGGTAAAAAGGACAGGAACACATCGGTTTCATCAAAATATATTGCTTCCCTCGTGCCTTCAAGATTTGCAACGATGTTGCGGTTCGTTAGCATAACGCCTTTCGGATTTCCTGTCGTTCCGCTTGTATAAATAATTGTAAGCAAATCTTCGGGCTGGACATTTAAAGCCAAATCCCTGAACATTTGTTTCCTCTCTTCTGATGGTAGTATTTCGGCACCTCTTTTAATTAAACTGTTCATAGATTTGACGTACAGTTTTTCTGAATCGAAATAATCGTTCATAACAATAACATGCCTTAGGGAAGGGATATTATCCTTTACTTCAAGGATTTTTTTCAGTTGAAAATTATTCGATACTATCACTGCAACAGCAGAGCAATCATTAAAGATAAACTCTTCCTGCTTCGACGACAATGTAGGAAATACAGGAACGTCAACTGCACCGATTCCGGAAACCGCAAAATCAATTATTGCCCATTCAACACTGTTCTCCGATACAATTCCAATCCTGTCACCCGAATGGATGCCGAGTTCAAGTAAGCTGACGGCAAAGCACTCTACTTTATCCATCAATTCTTCATAACTTATTCCGACATACCGGGTATCTTTTTTATACATGAATGCGGATTTGCTATTTCCGAATTTTGAGCATACTTTGAGAAACATTTCGGGAATGGTTTCGAATTGCATCGTTATTTTCTCCTTTTGTATCCTGTTTATTGAATTGATAAAAAATTTTTAAAAAAAGGTAATCCTTAACTCCCTTAAAAACAATTTAATAAAAAAAAGAAATTATTTTCATTTTTTTTATTAAATAAAATTAATATTGATAGGAAATGGAACAGTAATGAAATATTTTTTTTATTTTTATAAAATTGTATTTGTTATATCATCAAAGTTCAACGAGGGAAAAATGGAAAAAGATACCTTTTTTAAATTAAATAAATTTCTTGTTTTCTTCTTTTTGTCAATTTTTTCGTTCAACCATTTGTTTTCTGCAGACGGGGATACAGTCAAAATACAGACAATTCAGTTCGGGCAGCAAAAGTCCGGAATGTATATTTTCCCGCCAAAAAGCCAGCGGTTCGAGAAAATACTGATGAATTACAAACTCAAATGTCCATGCGGGGAGTGGGATTATATCGCAAATGTTTTTATAGAACAATTTTATGCCCCTTCATTCAGAATAAACTGGAAAGCACAGGATACTGCAAGTTTCATGCTCGATACGGCATGGGCTTATTCTACTCATCCCGATGGAGCTAATTTGGTAATTGACTCTACACCATTGCCGCAGGAGCTGATTAAATTTTACAATGATAGTACATATCCTACAAAAGCAACAGATTCGATGTGGGTATGGCCAACATATTATAAATACACATTCGACAGCCATGGAAATAAAACGGATTCAACATTAGTGCATCCTGATTCTATATTGTATTTAACAAAAAAACGCGTTATGTTTTCCGATTCAGTTACGATAACCGATAGCTGGGAAATTATGAGATATATAACTCCTTATGGAAACGGACTCAGCCTGGGCAACGGATTTACATGGGTAATTGATGTGTCTGACTTTGAACCCCTATTACACGATACAGTTTTTGTTAATGCCCCTAACGGCCAGGAAGATTTGGATTTGTCTTTCAATTTCATAAAAGGAGTTCCACCCAGGGATGTTGTCAGAATTCAAAAAGTTTATAATGTGTTTGCAAATTATAACAAGTATTTTGAAAAATATCTGCCTCCTGTTCCAATTCAATTTTCTAACGAAGATAAGATGTCCCGTTTGAAAATTATTCAGACAGGACACGCAATGAACGGATATGACGGATGCGATGAATTTTGTAAAAAAATGTCTTATGTCAAAATCAACGGAGTGCAAAGATACAACAGGTATATCTGGAGAGATGACTGCGGGTTAAATCCTGTCTATCCGCAAGGCGGCACATGGAATCTTATGCGTTCAAACTGGTGCCCCGGTGCTGAAGTGAGATATTATGATTACGAACTGACACCTTTTGTTACCCCGGGACAAACCGATACGGTTGATTATGATATGGAGTACTACGATGCACCGATTCAGGGAAGCGGTTATGTAAATCCCGAGTGGAGAATTACAGCTTATCTCATCACTTATACAGAGCCGAATTTTAGAAATGATGCCGAACTGCTTGATGTCGTTTCCCCGAATAATGACCCGTTCAACAACAGGTTCAATCCAATTGCAAACGACCCTGTTGTTGTCATCGAGAATACCGGTGGTAATCCCTTAAAAAGTGTTGACATTAACTATGGAATTGTTAACGACAAATCCGCGACCTACCATTGGACAGGGGACCTTGCCATAACCGATACTGCTATTGTAAGGCTTCCATATATTAATTGGGGGGATGTTGATACATTACAAAGGAAATTTTTCGCTGAAGTATCTAATCCGAATGATTCGGTTGATGAATATGCTCCTAACAACAGAGTCGAAACCGAATTTGATTCAACGCCAATTTACAGGCGTAACCTTATAATCGAGTATATGACTAATAAATATGCAAGCCAGCAGTATAATTACACTTTAAGAAAACTTGACGGCGGTTTTAACTTTTATAAGGATAATATGGCTGATTCTACTTTGTACAGGGATACATTTAATCTTGCAGAAGGTGATTATGAATTTATTTTTAACAATGTATTAGGTTACGGCATTAATTATTGGTTCATGATAGGCCAGGGATGGGGAGGAGGATATGTTAATTTTCTTTATGAACCAAACGGACAGGTTATTAAAAATTTTAACGGAGATTTCGGACTTGAAATTTTCCATCACTTCAGGGTAGCTGAAAAACCTACAATTCTGACTTCAGAAGATACTCTGAATTTTGGAAATGTTATTGTTGGCGATAGCAGTTTAATTTCTTTAAATATCTATCCAGCAAACAGCAAGGGACTTGAAGTATCGAATCTTTCGATTGTTTTCGGAACACAAAGAGGATATTCTGTCGTTTCGACAGAACCGCAGCTTGACAGTATTCCTGTTCAACTTGATTCGGGAATGAAAATGACAATAACAATTAAATTCAAACCGCCAAAAACCGGGAATATGATTACATCTTTAAATATATATAACAACGATGATATTAATTCTTTAAAACAAATTAAATTAATAGGTACGGGATTAGATGCTAACGGAGTAAAAGAGTTCGATTCAGAAAATCTTTATTTGAATGTAAATAAAAACCCTGTATCAAATCATGCAGAAATTAAATATGGAACAGGAAATTTTGCAACTACAAATACAAAACTGATTTTATATAATTCACTGGGACAACTTGTAAGAATTGTACATAGTGGTTTGACCGATATTGATAATAGCTGTGATTTAAATGTATCAGATTTATCCATAGGAGTATATTATCTTGTATTTTCCTCCGGAAAATCATCAATAACAAAACCTGTGATTGTTGTTAAATAAAAAAATGACTGTGAATGAAATTTGAATCAGGCACGGGGATGAAAAGTCCGGTGAACTTCTTTGATGTAATCCCTGTCGAGGTGGGTATAAATTTGCGTAGTTGATATGTCGGAATGTCCCAGCATTTCCTGTACAGCCCGAAGGTCTGCACCGCCTTCGAGCAGGTGAGTCGCAAAAGAATGCCTTAACATATGCGGATGTACGTGTATATTGAGTTGTGCCATTCTTGCTGCTTTGTCGAGGATTTTCCAGATGCCCATTCTTGTCAATTTTGAACCTCGCTGGTTTAAAAAAAGCACGTCATCAGTGTTTGATTTTTTTAAAAACAAATGGCGGGCTTTTTTTTGATATTCTTCAATCCAATAAATGGCTGAACTTCCAATCGGAACCATCCTCTCTTTTGAGCCTTTACCGAATACTCTGACAATTCCAGCATCAAAGATTACGTCTCTTTGCTTTAAATTGCACAGTTCTGAAACCCTTAAACCGCAAGCATACATAGTTTCGAGAATAGCCCTGTCTCTTATTCCAGCCGGACCGGAAATATCTGGTTGTGCAAGAAGATTTTCGATATCAGGAATAGTAAGTGTATCAGGGAGTTTTCGTCCTCCCTTTGGTAAGTCAATTAATTCTGCTGTATTTTGTTTACAAATGCCTTCGGCAAACAAAAATTTATAAAGTCCCCTTATAGCCGACAGATATCTGGAACGGCTTGCAACGCTCAATCCAAGCTCACTGAGCAGTTTCAAAAATCCCGTAATATGTATGAATTCCGCATGCCCGAAACTTATAATATGTTTTGAATTTAGATATTGAGCGTATTGATTAAGGTCATGCTGATAGGATATTTTTGTGTTTTCGGATAAACCTTTTTCAAACGAGATATACTGTATAAACTGACCAAGTTCATTCTTGATTTTTTTCTCTAAAACAGCTTTGCCATCATAATTATCCATTGTAACCCTGGTCATCTTCAGGTGCCGAATTAATCGGTTTTTCCTCGGGAATTTCTTTGTATTCAGGCCTTGGGTGGCTTATCCCATGTAAAGTTTTAATACAAGTATCTTTAATGGTTTCGATTTCATTTAAAGTCAGATGAGATTCATTCAGCTGACCGTCGAGGATTTTATCTTTTACACTCTTTTCAATGTTTTTTTCAAGTTCATCCTGAGTTTTATAAGGAAGCCGGGATAAAGCTTCACATGAATCGCAAATCATTAAAATTCCCGTTTCTTTGGAATTTGGCTTAGGCCCGGGATACCTGAAATAAATATCGTCAACATGCTCACCGTGAGCCTGTTCGACAGCCAGTGCATAGAAATGTTTAACAATCGAAGTACCGTGATGCATCGGTATAAAGTCAATTATCCTTTGAGGAATTTTAAATTCATGTGCAAGTTTAATTCCATCCAAAACATGTTCAATTATTGCTTCTGCACTTTTCCTTGGAGAAAGCAATTTATGTTTATCATCAATGTCAATCTGATTCTCGGAAAAATACTCAGGTTTTGAAATTTTCCCGATATCATGAAAGTAAGCTCCGACCTTTGTAAGTAATGGATTAGCATTAATTACCGTAGCACAACGTTCGGCGAGTTGAGCAAGTGAGGCAGTATGCTGGTATGTACCGGGAGCTACCTCGCTAAGTTTAAGGAGAATAGGATGATTGAGATTGTCATATTCCTGCAATCTAAGGTCTGTTGTAATGTTCGAAACTCTTTCAAGGATAAATAATAGCCCAAATGTAACAAGCGGTGAAAAAACAGCATTGACCAAAGATATCATGAGTTTATTTAAAGTAACGGAGATTTCTGCAGAATGTTCAAGCCCAATAAATACGACTGATATAGCCAGGGCAATAAAAATATAAAAAATAGATTTAAATATCTGGGTCCTGCTCTGAATATCCCTTACCGTATATGCTGCGAGTGTACCGGCAAACAGCATCGAAATACCCAGGTCGTAGTCATTGCCTCTTATTCCTGCTATCATTAATGCCATAGTAACAGTAACATAAAAAGCTGTCCTTGAATCAAAAACAATTGCAGACAACATTGATAATGCTGGAAGTAATATAAAAAACTCCAGGGGTAAAGTTGTTGTTATCTCAATTGAAAGCCATGACAATGAGGCTATTAATATTAACAAAACATTGAGTATAAGAACCTGTACATTATCATAAAAAATTCTTTTCCTGATAAAATACAAATATATCAGAAGAACCATATATATAATCGAAGCATGTCCGAAACTGCCGAGAAAATACCAAAATGAATAGATGTTCTCACTTCTTAGCAGCTTTGACCTTTCATATGATTTCAATTTCTGAAGTACCTCGTTAGTTACAACCTGTCCTTTTGACACAATCACATCGCCTTTCCTGATAATTCCATCGGTATGAGGTACAGATTTTTCAGCCAATGATATTGCCTGGTCTGTCAAAGACCTGGAATAGATGAAATTTGGAATGCAAATTTTTGATAATATCTCTATAGCAAGTTCTTTTGAAGCAGTTGTAATATTATCATCCAAAAATTTACTTGCTTTTTCATTTATTGTAGTGGAGTCTGTAATTAAATCGCTTGAATATATTTTTACATAGTTTGGAGGCAATTGTAAAGATACTTCATTGCACTCGAGGGAATTAACGGTGATATTCGCAAAACCGAAACGATAGACATCGTTAACAAAGGATTTTAACAACCTGTTTATTAGCATTAGTTCTTTTGATTTAACCGAAGCACTTAATCCATCAAAATCCTTAAGCTCATCACTTGTAAAATAAATATTAATTTTGTCATCAGGATTCAAAATATAATTTTGCAATGCAGTAATTATAAGATTTAACTGCTTCAATGACTGTTCCTGGGCTGAAGCTTCATAAATAAAAACCGGTAACGAGTTTTCTTTAGCTTTCTTTACATCATTTAAATAATTATCCATCTCACGAAAAACAGGAAAAGTAAATTCAGCAGTTATAGGCTGACTTGTCCATACGTAACCCGGTTTGGCAGCAAATTGCATAATATTTCCGCTATGGGGATTGATATGAACCGAGAAGAAAAATGAACAAAATAAAGCTGTTAAAATGAAAAGCAGAAATTTTAGTTTTACTGAATACCTCCATCCCTTTTCTACCTTATAATATTCAGCTGCTTCCTTATAAGGTGATTTCCTGCGTATGGTTCTTTTTGCTTTAGCCATTAATAATCAGAAAAATATTTATTATTTTTAACAATACCGTATAAACTCAGATAAATCAAATTATAACAAAAATAATAAAAAGTAAGTTTCGTTTAATCAAAATAATTTATAAAATTTTCATCGCTAAAATTTACAAATCAAAAAAATTAACAAGGGGAACAATATGGAATGCATTTTAATTCCTGAACTAGATATGGACAATTCACAATTCAGAGTTCCTGAAAATGAAATGAAACATCTAAAAGCTCTTCATATTAATTCAGGAGATGAACTCCTCGCCACTAATGGCAAAGGATTGTCTTCAGCGGGAAAAATAAATTTTGAAAAAAATAAAATAAGTTTTTTCTACCCGGTTCAATTTTATGAAAAACAGGGTGAGCTGAATTTTCCGCTTGCACTTGCTTTAGGGATACTCGATAACAAAGACAGGTTTGAATTTGCACTTGAAAAAGCAGTCGAACTTGGAATAACAGAATTTTATCCCCTTCTGACAAAATATTCACAAAGGAAAAACCTCAATCCTGACAGGTTAAATTCAAAAGCAATTGCCGCAATGACTCAGTGCAAACGTTCATGCCTTCCCGTTATTCATCAACCGGCACAAATTAAAGTTCTCATTTCAACCCTTAGTCAGTACAAAAGAATAATTCTGGCAGACGTTAACGGAAAAATTGCAACGAAGTCAGGGATTAATAAACCAACAATTGTATTTATTGGTCCTGAAGGTGGTTTTTCTGATGAAGAAATTAGTATAATAAAATCTGATAAGAAATGTGAAACATTAAACCTGGGAAACAGGAGGCTCAGGGCTGAAACTGCAGCTATGCTTATCGTTGGATTGGTATCACAGGGATACTGAATTTTTTTCATTTTCCAAAATAAATTCAGAATAGATATCTCATTTGTTATAATTCTTTGTTGCGGATTTTCACAATTTTATCTCTTGCTTCATCAAGGAAGATTGAACGCGGATATTTAGTAATTAATTCTGTGTAAGATTTAACCGCTTCTACATCATTATGCTGAGCAATATATGAATTCCCGATAAGAAGTAATGAATTGTCCCCGTAAATTGTATCAGGGTCTTTAGTCATCAATTCCTGAAGAATTTCTCTCACTTTGTCATAATTAGCAAGCGTAAATTCAATTTTGGCTTGTCGAATGTAGCTTTGTTCGGCTAAATCACTCCCTGAAGCAATATCCACTACTTCTTTGTACAAAGCTTCCGCATCAGAATATTTTTTCTGGCTTTCTTTGAATTCGGCTTTTGCGAACTCTTGCAACCCTTGTGTGAATTGCTTGTTCTGCTCGATAAGAACTAATTTATTAATCGCATCGTTTGAAATATCGGCATTTGTGTTTTCGGAAAGGTTTGCAAATAAAGTCTGTGCCGAATCAATATTACCGGTATAATACTGGAGTTCAGCCAGTTTAAATCTTGCCATATCGGCATCAGAACGGGATAATCTATTGTATTTATTAATTACCTGATTTAATACACTAATCGCTTCTGAGAATTTTTCTTCTGTAATATAAATATCCCCAAGCATGACAAAAGAAGAAGCGCTTATGGGATAATTCGGAAATTGATTTGTAATTGTTATTAATTCTGATTTTGCTGTTTCATAATCATTTAAGTAATTTATTGATAGAGATGCTATTCTTAGCCTCGAATCAGCTGCAGCCATATCATTAGGATATTCTTTTATGATTTGCCTGTAACGTTTAATAATATTTTCAAGTTTATCATGTGATAGGTTTGGATTTTGTTCGGTCATATAATCCAATGTTCTTGCGAAACCGTACAGTGCGGTAAGAAAATAAGGACTGCTCTTGCCTTTCTGAATAATTAAATCATAAGCTATAAGTGCAATATCATATTGACCATCCTGTTTTGAGTCATTTGCAAAATTTACAAGCTCAGTGCCCATGCCTCCTGATAAGTCGTCAAGTTTCTGATATATTTTCAGTGCTTTTTCTATATCAACCATTCTCAAAAACCAACCGTAAAGCCTCAGGTAATTAAAATTATCACTGTACCTGTCAGTCTTCTTTCTCAGTTCCTGCTCTATATATGCCTTTGCATCTTTATTTGTAAGTAAGGCAGATATCCTTCCCTGTGCAAGCGGCAGGTTCATTTCATTCTCAAACAAATTTAATATTTCATCTGTTCCTTTAACATAATTACCGGTGGCTGCATAAAGCTGTATTAATTTGACGGAAAAATTATTATCATTTCCTAATTTATTTTTACCTTCTTCGAGTGTAGCAATTGCCTTATCGAATAAAAAGAGGTTTGACTGGGATACAGAAACATCGAGATAGGTAATCTCTGATTTAGGATCCATGTTTATAGCTTCTTTCCATGAATTGTTTGCATCATCTGTTTTCCCTGCCCGCCAATAGAGCTCACCGGCAAGAGTCATCAATTCAGGAGTTCTTTCAATTTTAAGATGTTCTTCGATTATGCCAAGTAATTTCGAAAATTGATTCAATCCTTTTAATGTTCTTATAACACCGGATAGGTATCTTTCGTTTTTTGGGCTTAATTTATATAATTCGAGATATATATCTGATGCTTTTGCAAAATCTCCGGTTTTCTCGAATACCTGGGCTAATTGATATTTCCCGTCAGTCCCTTGGCTAATGACATTATTTATTCCCCAAAAAAAGAAAATTAAAATAATTATATTTTTTAAATTATGTTTCATTTCATAATGTTCGTTTTGAATTAATATGTAATCATTAGACGCAATTTTTTAAAATGTGTTGTTTATAATTATTACGTAAGAATAATTCAATTTTTTATTTAATCGGGATTTATTGTAATTTTAATGTTTGAAAATTTCATCAAATGTAAAGTAAAAAATAATGAAAATCATAAAATATGCAGCTTTTATTCTTGCTTCTCTTGTAATTACACTGATTGTTTTTTCTTTCTTAGTTCCTTCAACTTATAAAGTCGAAAGATCGTTGAAAATTTATGCTTACCCTGACAAAATTTTCGATTATATCTCAAACATAAAAAAATGGCAAGAATGGACTATATGGACAAGCAAAGAAGATTCAACTTTGATTTTAACATATAAAGGTCCTGATTCCGGCGTCGGTGCCACTCAATTCTGGAAATCGGACAAATCCGGCAACGGAAAAATCACGATAATGAGAAGCAGTCCCAATGAGTCTATAGAATATATGCTGAACATGGGCGGAGGCAAATTCGTTTCAAAAGGTAAAATTTCGTTGAAGCCAACTACAAACGGAACCCAAGTTACATGGAGCGATTCTGGTGATGTCGGAGCTAATCCGATAGCAAAAATTTTCGCTTACTTTTTTATGGATAAGTTCATGGGTCCTGATTTTGAAAAAGGTTTAAAAAATTTAAAATATATAATTGAGAAAAAATAAAATAGGGCAGATAATTATGAAAAAAATTTATATTATTTTAATTGCATTATTAATATCACCAAAATTTTGTTCGGCAGAACAACCGGATAGCCTGATTGAACAGACATTAAACCTGTTCGATTTAGAGCCATACAAAGGGGAAATAAGCTATCCGAGGCTAAGGATGGGTTTGTACAGTTCACAATTTCAATTCGACAGTTCATCTGAAATTTTAAAAAAATACCATATCGAAAAAGGATATAAAATCTGGCACATAATTCCTCACAGCTCGGCAGACGAAGCAGGGCTTTATATCGGCGATACACTGCTCATGCTCGACGATAAGCCGATTTATAATGATAAGTCTATCGGCGATGATTATATGGATTTATACCTTTACGGTAAAAAAGCGGGTGATTCAGTAACTATAACAGAACTCAAAAACGGAAAACTTCAAGATTTCCCTGTAAAATTAATTCCTATTATCACTTACCCAATGCCATATAAAGACCCTGGGTTAGGAGAGGTTAAGCCCAACTCCTGGCTCCAGCAGCAGATTGATAAATTTAAATTAAATAGCTGGGCTGATTCGATTAAGAAACAGATGGCTGTTGCCTCCATTTCGGACTACAATAAAGTTCCTTTTTCTGACAAGCCAAATCCCTGGAGGCTGAATGCCGTAACTTATCTTCACAGGTATCCCCTTAGAGTTGGTGCTTATTCAAGATTTATTGCTAATGATATGTGGAAATCTTACGGAGCAAAAAATGAGGCATTCCCTGCCATCATTCACACATTAGCGAAGTATCTCGATATCATTCAGCCTGATTTCAAACTTCCTCCAAAACCAAAATCAATCAGAGAATTGGATGAATACTTAAACGATGTTCAGAATAAAATTGACATTGCTTATGAAAAAGTCAAGGACAGTCTCCCTCAAATAACAAGCGGTTTGTCAAAGCTTTTGGAAATCGAGGATGGTTACGAAACTGCTCTCGATACCGTAAAAGATCAGGTCGAAAAGAAAAAGCTAAGAAATGCATATGAACAAGAAATTGCCGGTTTATTCAGAAATTCATTAAAAGTTGATATGACTTCGATGGTAGAGGCTGCAAGGCTTTTATCGAATTTAATTGATAAAAACTGGATTAATTCCTTCATAGCTGCAATCCCACAGAATCATAACCACGTAAAAAAAATCATTGTTCCCGGTGTCGAAGGAGAGGTCGTGTATTATTGGACAAATAAGCAAGGCAGATGTGTTATCGGAGGCAAAGGAACAAATCATTATACAGGTGATTTCAGCTTCATTCTCGATTTGGGAGGTAACGACATTTACGAGCTTCCTCCTGCTAAAACAGGTTCATACAGATATGTGTGCGATATTGACGGCGATGATACATACTTATGTAAAAACGGTGAGGGAAGCGGAATCGGCTGTGTTGATGTTTTATTCGATATAAACGGAAACGATACGTACAGAGCCGATAACTTTTCACAGGGAGCCGGTTTGCTTGGCATAGGAATTCTTGCCGATTTCAACGGGGATGATTTGTATTCATCTCATTGGTGTTCACAGGGAGCGGCATTTCTCGGTATCGGGCTTTTATTCGATGCTAGCGGGAGCGATAATTATATAGCCGATGTTTTTTCGCAGGGATTCGGATACATTAAAGGCTTCGGTACGCTTATGGATTACTGCGGCAACGATTCCTATAAAGCCGGATGGAAAATTCCCGACTCACGTGACCCAAAGAGAGCCCATCTCTCGATGTCCCAGGGATTCGGCTTCGGGATGAGGCCCTGGTCGTTGGGAATAGGTGCCGACGGAGGCATTGGAGTTTTAACCGATTACAGCGGGGACGATGTTTATAATAGCGATTTCTTTTCACAGGGAGGAAGCTACTGGTATTCTCTCGGAATACTTTATGACAGGCAGGGATGTGACAGGTACACTGCAGGGCAGTACTCACAGGGAAGCGGTATTCATCTTTCTTTCGGTGCCTTGCTCGACGACGAAGGTAACGATATGTATGATGCATATGCAGGACTGGAACAGGGAAATTCACATGACTGGTCTTCCGGTTGTCTCGAAGATTTGGAAGGCGACGATACATATCGTGGTTATTCGAGCAGCCAGGGTTCGGCTTTAACGGTTGCCTTTGCATACTTATATGACAAGCAGGGAAATGACATGTATATCATTAAAAATACCGATACTACTTACAGCGAAGGCGGCGGAAGGCTCCAGCCAACGAGGAAAGCAGGCTCGCTCGGAATACTTCTCGACCTCGGTAAAGGTAATGACACATATACCGACCCCCGTATAATCGAAGGCATACCCTTACTTAAAGGTGGACAAGGCATTGTATTCGATGACGGAAAAAAATAATGATTTTGTATCATTCCTGCGAACAGATAATATCTGGAAAACAGGAATCTATGTAGGAGATAATTTATGCTCAAAAACAGAATCGAACTTGTACAAGGTGATATAACAAAGTTCGGTGTTGATGCAATCGTTAATGCGGCAAACTCTTCTTTAATGGGCGGTGGAGGTGTTGACGGGGCAATACATCGCGCAGCGGGTCCTAAGCTCCACGAAGAATGTATGGAAATAATAAAAAAAATTGGGAGGTGCCCGGCTGGTGAAGCAGTAATAACATGCGGAGGGAAACTGCCTGCAAAATACGTTATTCATACCGTAGGTCCCGTCTGGCACGGCGGGCATAAAAACGAACCTGAATTATTGGAAAATACTTATAAAAACAGCCTGGAGTTAGCAAAAGAACACAAGTTACAATCGGTTGCTTTCCCGAATATAAGCACCGGGATTTACAGCTATCCCAAAGGTGAAGCCGCAGAAGTTGCCGTTTCGACTGCAAAAAATTTTCTCGGGCAAAACGAGATACCCGAAAAGGTTATTTTTGTTTGCTATGATTTAGAGAATTATTCTATTTATAAAAGACTATTGAATTTGTAATGAAAGAAACAATAAATGTAAATATTTTAAAGTTTATTATCCTTCTGTTA
>DAHXMP010000461.1 GCA_027371665.1 Bacteroidota bacterium
CAATGCTCTTTTTATTTATAATCGGGCTTTCCGTTTCGCTGTTTTCAGAATTTTCTCATAATGCAACGATGCACATGTCAGGCATGATGGAAGGCAAGGAAACAAGATTCGGAATCACCAATTCCGTACTTTGGTCAACAGCTACTACTTCGGCATCGAACGGCTCTATAAATGCAATGCACGACAGCTTATCTCCCCTTGCAGGGCTGGTAGCAATGCTGAACATAATGCTCGGTGAAATCATTTTCGGTGGTGTAGGAGCAGGTTTATACGGTATGTTGGTTTTCGTAATCCTGACCGTTTTTATTGCCGGATTAATGGTGGGAAGAACACCCGAATATTTAGGAAAGAAAATCCAGGCTCAGGAGGTGAAATGGGCGATTCTCGCCGTCATTGCACCGGGTTTTATTATACTTGTGTTTTCAGCAATTGCATGCCTCATTCAGCCCGGTTTGTCAAGTCTGGCTAATTCCGGGCCCCACGGTTTGTCGGAAATACTATATGCTTTTTCTTCCGCTGCCGGTAATAACGGTAGTGCTTTTGCAGGACTTAATGCAAGTACCAATTTCTGGAATATTATGCTCGGAATAGGTATGCTTGTCGGAAGGTTTGGTGTGATTATTCCGGTATTAGTCATTGCCGGAAGCTTGGTAAAGAAAAACATTTCCCCTCCTTCTGCGGGCACTTTTCCAACCGATAAGCCATTGTTCTCAGGCTTACTTGTATGCGTAGTTTTGATTGTTGCAGCATTAACTTTCTTCCCTGCATTATCCTTAGGTCCCATCGTCGAACATTTATTGATGACGTCAGGTAGGGTATTTTAAAAAAGGAAATAAAACATGAAAAATAAAGTTAAAAAATCTATTGATAAAGACATAGTCATTCATGCTATAAAAGACTCGTTTGTAAAACTGAATCCGAGGCTTGAACTTAAGAATCCCGTTATGTTTATGGTATTTGCCGGTGCAATTCTGACAACACTGATTTTAATCAGGGACAGCTTCAATGGCAGCTTTTCCGGCTTTAATCTTCAGATATCCCTCTGGCTGTGGTTTACCGTGCTTTTTGCAAATTTTGCCGAAGCAGTTGCAGAGGGAAGGGGAAAAGCACAGGCTGATTTTCTGAGGAAATCGAAAACAAATACGAAGGCACGCCTGCTTCATAATAATAAAGAAGAAATAATAAATGCAACCGAACTTAAAACCGGCGACCTTGTCGTCTGCGAAGCCGGAGACATTATTCCCGGTGACGGAGAAGTTGTCGAGGGAATTGCGAGCGTTGACGAATCAGCAATCACGGGTGAATCCGCTCCCGTTATTCGTGAAAGCGGCGGCGACAGGAATGCCGTAACGGGAGGCACAAAGGTAATAAGCGATAAGATTGTTGTCAAAATTACATCGGAACAGGGAAATACATTTCTCGATAAAATGATTGCACTTGTCGAAGGTGCCAAAAGGCAGAAAACACCGAATGAAATTGCTTTAACGATTCTCCTTTCAGGATTGTCAATAATCTTTCTGTTAGCTGTGGTAACATTAAAGTCATTTACTCAGTACAGTGAAACTGCATCGGGATTCAAGGGTGTATCACCTGTAACGGTTACTATACTGATTGCATTGCTTGTCTGCCTTATTCCAACCACAATTGGCGGATTGCTGAGTGCAATCGGCATAAGCGGCATGGACAGGCTTGTTAAGCGAAATGTCCTTGCTAAAAGCGGAAGGGCTGTCGAAGCCGCAGGAGATATCGATGTTCTGCTTCTCGATAAAACAGGAACGATTACTCTCGGTAACCGAATGGCTACTAATCTGATTCCGATTAATGGAGTATCAATTAATCTTCTCGCAGATGCATCTCAATTATCCTCACTTGCGGACGAAACTCCTGAAGGCAGGTCAATTGTCGTTCTTGCAAAAGAAAAGTATGGTTTGAGAGGAAGACAGGTTTCAGAGAAAGATGCAAAGTTTATCCCGTTTTCTGCTCAAACAAAAATGAGCGGAGTAGATATAAGGGGTAATGGCGAAGGCTCAATGCGAAGTATCAGAAAAGGTGCTGCCGAAGCAATTAAAGGTCATGTCGAATCTCTTGGCAAAGTATATCCCGAAGAAGCAGCAAAAATAGTGGATAGGATTGCCAAGCAAGGTTCGACACCATTAGTTGTAACTGAAAACGGTAAAGTTCTCGGTGTCATAGAATTGAAAGACATTGTCAAAGGAGGCATAAAAGAAAGATTTCAGCAATTGAGAAAGATGGGAATAAGAACCGTTATGATAACCGGGGACAATCCACTGACTGCCGTTTCTATAGCCGCAGAAGCCGGCGTTGATGACTACATAGCAGAAGCAAAGCCTGAAGATAAACTAAAACGAATCAGGGAAGAACAGGCAAAGGGCCATCTGATTGCAATGATTGGCGACGGCACCAATGACGCCCCCGCACTTGCACAGGCTGATGTCGGTGTCGCAATGAATACGGGTACTCAAGCCGCAAGGGAAGCCGGCAATATGGTTGATTTGGACAGCAATCCGACAAAACTTATTGAAGTCGTTGAAATCGGCAAGCAGCTTTTAATGACAAGAGGGGCTTTGACTACATTCAGCATAGCTAACGATGTTGCAAAATATTTTGCAATTCTTCCGGCAATCTTTGCAAGCCTGTATGCTATAGCTGGTTTTAAGGGACCCCTTGCGGCATTAAACCTTATGGGTTTGGCAACACCTCAGAGTGCAATATTGAGTGCAGTAATCTTCAACGCTCTGATTATCATTTCTCTAATCCCTCTTGCACTTAAGGGAGTAAAATACAAGCCACTTGGAGCAGGTGCAATTTTAAAAAGAAATATTTTCATCTATGGTTTAGGTGGCATAATCGTACCTTTTCTTGGTATTAAAGTAATAGATTTATTCATCAATATAATAAAATTAGTTTAACTATATAAGGGACAGAAAATGAAAAATAATATAATGATTGGAATAAAAATTTTCTTTGTACTGACTATAATAACTGGAGTAATATACCCGTTAACAATTACTTTGATTGCAAATGTTGCATTTCCCCAAAAAGCAAAAGGCAGTTTGATGAAAATACACGGTAAGATTATCGGTTCAGAATTAATCGGGCAAAAATTTGTTTCAGGCAAATATTTTTGGGGAAGGCCCTCGGCAGTTGATTATAACCCGATGCCGTCGGGCGGCAGTAATCTTGGGCCTACAAGCAAAGCTTTGCTTGACTCGGTAAACTCAAGAATTGACAGAATCAGAAACCATCAATTTGTAAAGCCGGGGGAGTTGATACCAAAAGACTTGCTTTTTGCTTCGGCAAGCGGAGTTGACCCGGATATAAGCCCTGATGCTGCGTTGTTCCAGGTTGACAGGATTGCAAGAGCAAGAAACTTTAATTCTGAACAGAAGAAGGAATTAATTGAATTAGTGAGAAAATCGGTTGTTTCACCGGATTTATGGATTTTTGGTGAAGATAGAGCGAATGTATTAAATTTGAATTTGGCTCTTGACAAACTTGTACGTTAATCTATTTCAATTGAAATTAACTTGTATTCAAATTATTGAAAAGGTGGCTTATGAATTTAAGAACAAAACTTACCCTGGGATTAGGCTTTTTATTTGTCATTATTTTTGTATTAATCGGTTTCTGCCTTTATTATGTCGGAAAAATCTCCAAGGATTCCGAAAACATTCTGAAGGACAACTATAAATCGCTAATTTATGCAAGAAACATGTCCTCCTCGATAGATGAAATGAATTTGTATCTGACAAACCGGATAAATGAAACAATTTTTCATCATGAATCCATTCGGAATGATGCTAAGAATTTTGAATCTGCAAAAAATATTTTTGATAAGAATTTATATCTCGAAAAAAACAATATCACAGAGAACCATGAAAAAGAATATGTCGAACAGCTAATTCAAAATTATGGCGGTTTTATCAAAATATCAGGTGAACTCAATAATGGTAATAATATGAACGAATCTATTTATGCGTACTTATCGTCATACTATCAAAATGCACGGAATTATATAGACAATATATATGATGTAAATATACAGGCTATAATTCATAAGAACCAGTTTGCCAAAACAAATGCCGAGAGTATGAAAATGGTAATGGCTTTTGTAGGGACAATATGTATTATACTGGCTTTTGGCTATTTCTGGTATTTTCCGTTTTACGTATCAAATTCGATAGCATTTTTATCAAGCAAGATGACTGAATTGTTAAAGAAAGCAGGCATAGGATATGAACCGCAGACAAAAGACGAATCGTTGATTCTTTTAAATTCAATTAATTTGTTGGAACAAAATCTGAAGTTTCTGAAAAGTGAATCTTAATATGTGTAAATTAGAAATTGTAAAACAAAAAATTTTTTAAAATGCAGGATTTTGAAAGTACTCAGCCGGACCCCGATGAATTGCTTGCTTCAATTAAGAAAGATGAAGCACAGGCTGTTCGGGGTAAATTGAAAATTTTCCTCGGTATGTGTGCCGGTGTCGGAAAAACCTATTCCATGCTCAAATCGGCACAGCAAGCCAAACTCGAAGGCAAAGATGTCGTTATCGGCTATGTCGAAACTCACAAAAGGCAGGAAACGGAAGAGTTGCTGCAAGGTTTGGAAATTATTCCGCGAAATGATGTCGAATACAAAGGAATAACAATCCAGGAAATGGACCTCGATGCCATTTTATCACGTAAACCGGAAATTATACTTGTTGACGAGCTTGCACATACGAATGCTCCAGGATTGAGACATACTAAACGTTACCAGGATGTTCTCGAATTACTTGACGGCGGTATTAATGTTTACACAACTCTTAATGTACAACATATTGACAGCAGAACAGACACAGTTACGGAAATTACTGGTATCAGGATTCATGAAACAGTGCCGGACTCGGTTGTTGACCTTGCCGATGAAATCGAGCTTGTTGATTTGTCTCCCGAAGACCTGCTCAAAAGGCTTGCAGAAGGCAAAGTTTACGTTCCCGATAAAGCAAGACAGGCGGCAAAAAACTTTTTCCGTATCGGCAACCTGACGGCATTGCGTGAAATGGCTCTGCGTCTCACTGCCGAAAGGGTTGACCGCCAGCTCCGTGAATATATGCAGAAAAAAAACATAATAGGACCATGGAAATCGGGTGAAAGGCTTCTCGTTGCTATCGGTCCCAGTCCCTATTCTGCCAACCTGATTCGCTGGACAAGAAGGCTAGCTTCGACCATGAGCGCTTCCTGGATTGGTGTCTATGTCCAAACTTCCGGGCTTCTATCTGAAGCTGCTAACGAACAGCTAACGAAAAATCTCGACCTTGCTCGGGAATTAGGGGCTGAAGTAGTAAGAACTTCCGACGAAAATATAGTTCAGGGATTAGTGAGAATTGCAAGGCAAAAGAATGTTTCACAAATAATTATCGGCAAACCAATCAGAAAACCATTCTCTGCTTTTTTCAAAAGAAAAGATTATGTGAACAGATTAATAAGCGAAAGCGGGGATATTGATATTTATGTTGTGAGAGGAGAAAAATATAAAGATTCTGTCAAGGAGAAGAAATTTTTACCGGAAATTCATTCCGGAATCAAACAATATCTGTTTGCTGTTCTTGCAATAGCTATTGTAGCAGCAATATGTTTCCCGTTCACTCATTATATAGGCTATCAAACTGTGGGACTGCTTTTATTATTTACAATTACTTTATTACCATTGTTCGTTGGCAGGGGTCCGATTTTAGTAGCTGCCATAGTGAGTTCCGTATTATGGAATTATTTTTTCATACCCCCTATTTTTACTTTTCATATATCCAGCCTTCATGACATTATTACTTTGTTGGTTAATTTTTCCGTAGCATTGGTTATGGGATTCCTCACTGCAAAAATAAGGGCTCAGCAGAAAGCTGTAAAACTCAGGGAAGAAACTGCAGTCGCTCTTTATAACTTCACGGATTCGCTCTCAAAATCAGATTCCAAATTTGACGTTATCGAAAATTCGGTGAATCATATTTCCGATTATTTCAATGCAATGGTAAGTTTTTTTATGTTTGAAAATGAAGCATTAAATTTAATAAAAAATTCTGATGGTTTCCGGGAATTAAACGACAAAGAATTGCAGGTTGCTGAATGGGCAATGAAAAACGGAAAGAAATCCGGAAAATTTTCCGATAATATTCCTTCTGCAAGCGGTACATATTATCCCTTGCAATCTTCGCGCGGGAGTTTGGGAGTTCTAGGTATTCAATACAGGAACAATAAAAAGCCTCCTCTCGAGAATGAAGTTTTAATTAATAATTTTATAAAACAATTGACCTCATACCTGGAGAGAGCTATCGCCGAATCGGGCGACGGCAGCAAATAAAAATATATTGATTCTTAACATAATGTTGTTAATAAGTGATAAAGTAATAAATGTCTTCAGATAAATTAAAATTCTTCTTTATTTTTGTATATTAATTTAATACAGGTAGTAACTATGCCGATAACAATATGCCGATAACCAAATATCATATTGGCAAATCTATTGAATTAGCGAAATTATTTGGTGCTAAAAAGCTCGTTATGTTCGGTAGTTCTGTTGATGACCCCCAGAATGCCAACGATATTGACCTTGCTGTTGATGGTATAGAGGGATTCAAAATTTTTACTTTCTCCGACAAACTTGAAATAATTTTAAACATACCTGTTGATGTTATTCCGATAGATGTTAAGTCTGTATTTCTTGATTATATTTTGAAATATGGCAGAGTTATTTATGAATCATGACAGATTAAAAGAAGAAATACTTATCGAACTGCAGGATATGTCTATCATCGTTGACGATTTGAATCATTTAATATCTGAAACTCAATTGACAGAACCATCACACATCCAAAAAGCGGCGGCGTCCTCTTTTGTAGCACAATTCTACAGCGGTGTCGAAAATATCTTAAAACGGATTTCAAAATATAATAATATTAACCTTCCCAAAGGTGATAATTGGCATATAGAGCTTTTTAACAGATTTTGCTACACTGAAGACACAAACCTTCCTGAACTTTTTGATGATTATTTAAAAGAAGAATTAATTAATTATCGAAAATTTCGCCACTTTGTTTATCATGGTTATTCAAATAAAATAACATGGGAAAGACTTTAGGATGGAATAAAAAATATAAATGAAGTTTTTAATAGATTTAAAAACTCTTTAAATAAATATAATCTTATATAAAATTTATTAATGAAATAAAATAATTATTTATTATTAAAAATAAATTTAAATATGAGCTGGAATTCCTTCGTAACTAAGCTGCAGGCGGCTTTCGGAGTAACCAAAAGCGAACTCCTCGTCGTTTTCGTACTCGTCTTCGGTTTGCTCGGCGGAACGCTCGTTCAGTACTTTTCCGGAGACTCTCAACATAACAGCAGGAACAAAGAAGTTGCCGAAATCGTTTACCGGTCTCTCGACAGCCTCGCCGAAACTCAAAGAACGGCATACATCGGGACGGATGTCAAAGACAGTTCTTATCATGAGCTTGCAGTAGCAGATACTATCGTAAAAAAAGGTTTTTTCCCTCAGCAGGGAAGAAAAGCACAAGCTGGAACTATTATTGATTTGAACAAGGCTTCGAAAGTAGAACTGATGAGGCTTCCCGGTGTCGGGGAAAAAACGGCGATTAAAATCATTGAATACAGGCAATCATCTCTATTCCGCAAGCACGAAGACATAATGAAAATCAAAGGCATCGGTGCAAAAAAGTTTGCAAAGATGAAGGAATTTATCAGAATAAGATAATGTTTTATTTGTTACTATTTAATTAGCAGGAAATCAATATTTAAATATTAATAATTATAAAATCAATAATTAATGTAATTAATAATAATAAAAAAAATGATTTTTAACCTTTGATTCAAATAAGCTTCATCATTTAGCAAATTTTATATTAATTTTAATTTTTTAATAATTAGGGATTCCTGGAAAAGTGATTATTATGAAATTCGGCGGGACATCCGTCAAGGATGCCGCAGCTATGGAAAATGTGCTCGGGATTGTCAAGTCTGCCAAAGACCGGAATCCCGTAGTCGTGCTTTCTGCTTGTTCCGGCATTACCGACAAACTTCTTAAGCTGGTAAACTCAGCTTCTAAAAAGCCTTTCAATAAGATTCTGCCAGAGATTAGTGAAATAAAAGAACATCACTTAAAGATTGTACAGGAACTGATTAAAGATGAACTTATAAGAAATGATTGTATCGAAATAGTTAAGACCTTGACATCACAGCTTGAAAAATTTATCGAAGGAGTAACGCTTTTAAAAGAATGTACACCCCGCTCGCAGGATACTGCTGCCTCGTTCGGAGAGCTTTTGTCAACTTCAGTATTTGAATCTGCCTGCAGGGCTAAGGGTATTAATAGCGTTTTTGCCGATGCAAGGCAGATAATGCAGACTGACAGCAATTTTATGCAGGCTAATGTTGATTTTGAAGCAACGAGGCAAAATGCTGAAAAAATTATTTCTCCTTCTTCGGAAAAAAACAAGATATTCATTACACAAGGATTCATTGGCTCTGATGGGAACGGCATTACAACAACTCTTGGAAGGGGAGGTTCAGATTATTCTGCCGCAGTATTAGGTTCTGTTCTCGGAGTTGAGGAGATTCAAATTTGGACGGATGTCAGCGGGATTTTGACCGCTGACCCGAGACTCGTTCGTAACGCAAGAACAATTCAACAGATGGGATTTGAAACTGTCAGGGAGTTGTCGTTTTTCGGAGCAAAGGTGCTTCATCCGGATACAATCAAACCTGCAATCGAGAACAGAATACCCGTCAGGGTGCTGAATACCTTTAAACCGAAAGAAGCGGGAACCCTTATCCTGGAAACTTTGGCAGACACTTCTTCAAAACTGCAATCCGTTCACCTGAAAAGAAACTGCCTGCAGGTTAGCGTGGCATTGCCATACCAACAAAATCCCCATCATGTAATGGAGGAAATAATCAGGAAATCCGCTGAATTTGTTTTGCAGTTTGTTTCACTCAGTTATTTTGATGCAAATGCACTTATCCTCATTGATAATACTCAGCCGGCTGAAAATATGATTAAGGACATTTTATATAATTATAAACATCGGATTAATAAAACGGCTTTGCTTTGTATGTGCGGTGTTAATTTGAACGGGAACGTCAGTCAGAAGAACACAATACCTGAAAATTTAACGGCGGTATTATCACCATTCTCGCCCAATTCAATTCTTTATGGAGTTTCACAATCTTCAATTATAGCCTCTGTGCCTGAAGAGAACGCTGAAAAGGCTTTGGAAGCAGTGCATGAGTTGGTTTTGAAAAATTCGTGATTGTTGTAATCAACATATTTTAAACGACAAAAATATTTATAATAATGTAATTCTGTACGAAGTTAAGAATCTTACATAGTTGTCATAACAGTATTTGATTCTTCGTTTCACTCAGAATGACAAGAAAATCAATTAATTTTTGATTTGGCTTTTTATTATAATATTTTTGAAAGTTTATTTCTTGTTCAAATTTTCAGAACAAAAAAATATGAATAATTCCGGAGTAAATATGTCAACTTGTAAAAATGCTGTTCGAATGAGGAGAGCGGAGATTTTATTTTTAAATATAGTGATTTTCTTATTCATTTTTATACAATCTCTGCCTTCCCAGCCTGTAACTCAACAGTTAATAGACAGGCTGAAAGAAGATGAATATTTTCTCGCCTCCGATTCGCTCGAAGGCAGATTAGTTGCAAGCCCCGGCAATGAAAAAGCCCGGGATTATATCCTTGCACATTTCAGGCAATACGGCTTGGAGCCGGTCGCGGGGAAATATCTGCAATCCTTTCCTTATGATGCCGGGTTGAAGCTTGGCAAAAATAACGACATGGAAATTTCTTTTGTCGTTCAGAAACCGGGTATTCCCGAAAATATGCTTAAGCCGGTCAAGGTGAAATGGGCTCTCGGAGATGACTGGCACCCGATGCGATTCAGCGAAAACGGTTCCTGCTCGGGCGAGCTTGTGTTTGCTGGATATGGCATGACAGCGAAAGATTTGCATTATGACGATTATGAAGGGATTGACGTTAAGGGAAAAATCGTAATCGTGCTTGCCGACTCGGCTGAGGGACAGCCGTTGATTAAGGAGTTTCAGCCATATTCGGAATTGAGTTATAAAGTCACAAATGCCCGCGAACATGGTGCCGTCGGGATTATTTTTGTGAAAACTCTCAGCGATTCCGCTAATACTTATTACAAATTTTATTATGACAGGCTCTTCAGAAATTCGGGCATCGTCGCCGTTCAGGTAAACAGGACAGCAATAGCAAAACTGTTCCCGCATAATAAACCTTTGCTCGACTTAGAGAAAAAGATTAATAATGACCGTGTTCCTCAAAGTATCATTCTTCCCCATGTTAAATGTTCGGTTACAGTTGAGATTGAACCTGATATCAGGCAGATTGATAATGTAGTAGGAATGGTAAAAGGTTCCGACCCGAAACTCAACGATGAATATTTTGTTGTTGGTGCTCATTTTGACCATCTCGGATGGGGCGGGCCTTATTCACATTACAGGGGAAAGAAACCGATGATTCACAGTGGTGCCGACGATAATGCCTCCGGTGTTTCCGATATAATCGAGCTCTCTTCGCAAATCTCGGCAAAACCCTTAAGGCGTTCTCTTATATTTATCGCTTTCAATGCTGAGGAAGAAGGGCTTCTCGGCTCATCATATTACGCAAATAATCCGCTTGTACCGCTCGACAAAACAAAGTTTATGCTCAATCTCGATATGGTTGGAAGGATGAAGGATAACAGGGTGAATGTAATGGGAGCGGCTTCACAGCCTGAATTTTCAAAGATTACCGATTCGCTTGCGACAGCCGATTCGCTTACCTTGATTAAAGTCCCTGAAGCATATGCACCCAGCGACAATGCTTCGTTCTATACAAAGAAAATTCCCGTTCTTTTTCTATTCACGGATTTACACGCCGATTACCATACTCCCGGTGATAAGGTTGACAAAATCAACTTTGAAGGTTTGGGGCGGGCTACTCTCTTAACTGAACAATTTCTGAGGGCTATTGACAGCTATGATACAAATCCAGAATATATTGAAGTCAAGTCCCCTGAACCGTCAGGCGAAGAGCATTCTCCCGGTAAAGGCTATGGAAGGGTATCGCTGGGAGTAATTCCGGACTTTGCACCGAATCCCAACGGATTAAGAATTACCGGAACGGTTGATGGAAGCCCCGCACAGAAAGCCGGGTTGAAGGACGGAGATGTAATAACAAAAATCGGTGATATGGCGATTAAAAATTTATATGATTTATCTAAATGTTTACAGGAACTCAAAGCAGGTAACGAAGTTTTAATTAATTTTCTTCGTGGCGGAAAGGAAATCCAAACAAAATGTACTTTGGAAGCGAGAAAATAATATTAAATTTGTAAAAAAAGATGGAAATATAATAAAGGTTCCTTTTCATTAATCTTGAACAGAACAAATTCTTTGCCG
>DAHXMP010000009.1 GCA_027371665.1 Bacteroidota bacterium
AGAAACATCGCTCAACTCCATACCAAACCTTAAATCGGGTTTATCACTGCCGTATCTGTTCATAGCCTCCTCATAGCTCATCCTTTGGAACGGACTCTTAATTTCCGCACCGAGAACCTCCTTCCATAACACTGCGAGAAAACCTTCGGCGATATTAATAACATCATCCCTGTCAACGAAAGACATCTCGATGTCAATCTGTGTGAACTCCGGCTGGCGGTCAGAGCGCAGGTCTTCGTCACGAAAGCATTTGACAATCTGCATATAGCGGTCAAACCCGGATATCATAAGAATCTGCTTGTATAATTGCGGTGACTGCGGGAGGGCATAAAACCTTCCGTTATAAATCCTGCTCGGAACAAGAAAATCTCTTGCTCCTTCGGGTGTAGATTTCATTAAAAACGGTGTTTCTGATATAGTTTCAAATTCTGATTTTAAGGTATTTGCTGAAACTATATCAGGTGGTGGCGTTGTTAAAGTTCTTAATGCAAAGGGTGGTGCCGTGTTTTCCCGGAAAAGGCTCGACGAGCTGACCGATTTCGCAAAAAAGTACGGTGCAAAAGGTATTGCCTGGATGAAGTTTCAGGATGGCGGAGTCAATTCGCCGATTTCAAAGTTTCTCAAAGAAACTGAGCTCGATTCAATCCGTAAGATTACAGGTGCCGAAGAAGGAGACCTCCTGCTGTTCTCATCGGATAAATGGAGCCGCTGCTGCACTATTCTCGGAGCATTAAGACTGGAGATAGCATCTTCAACAGGGATAATGGAAAAAGTAAAAGATAAATTTGCGTTCCTGTGGGTTGTTGATTTTCCCTTATTTGAATATGACTCAGAGATGGGAAGATATGCTGCAATGCATCATCCGTTCACGTCTCCGAGGGACGAAGATGTTGAACTGATGGAAATCGAGCCTGATAGAGCAAAAGCTAAGGCTTATGATATTGTTGTCAATGGTGCGGAAATAGGTGGCGGCAGCATTAGAATTCACAGGAATGAAATACAAAAGAAAATGTTTAAACTTCTGGGAATGAGTAAAGAAGAGGCCGAGCAGAGATTCGGTTTTCTTCTTGAAGCACTTAAATACGGTGCACCTCCGCACGGTGGAATAGCATTGGGAATGGACAGGCTCGTTATGACATTAACAGGGACCGAAAACATAAGGGATGTTATTGCGTTTCCAAAAACGACAAGCGGCTTGTCCCTTATGGACGGAGCTCCTTCGGCTGTGGATGATGTTCAGTTGAAAGAGCTGGGAATAAAGCTTATGGAATAAAATTTAAAAGCTTTCTGATAATCAAACACCTGTTTTTATAACAACGAGCGTTATATCGTCATGCTGAGACTTGCCTTTTGTATAGGTTCTTACCGATTCGATTATATCGTCAGATATAAGATTTGCAGTTTTACCGGCATTTTTTGAAATTACTATTTTCAGGTTTTCCTCTCCATATTCTTGACCTTCATCGTTTTGTGCTTCTGTAACGCCGTCGGTATAGAAAATGATTATATCATTTTTCAAAAGTGAAATATTCCCCTCGGAATATGGGAAGGCCTCGTCTGAAAAACCAAGAATAATTCCGCCTTCCTTCAGTTCTGTAAAATCACCGTTTTGCCTGAAAAGCAGGGGGGGATTATGTCCGGCATTGATGTATTGAAGTTCTTTTTTGTCGCAATCGAAGATACTGCAAAAGAAAGTTACAAATTTATCGGAAGAAGTATTCTGATAAATTATGTAATTAATGCGGTAAATAAGCTCTTTAAGCGGAAGGTTGAGAGGTGCCAATGCCCTGAGGGCTGCCTGAACGTTTGCCATAAGAAGTGCGGCAGGCATTCCCTTGCCGGATACGTCGGCAATTGCAATCATTAACCGCTTGTTGTCGAGCTTTATAAAATCATAATAATCGCCGCCGACATGGCGAGAAGGCAGGCTTGTTCCCGCTAAGTCACAATCCGTAATAACCGGGATTTCCTTGGGAAGGAGATTTTTCTGAATTTCAAGTGCAAGCTTAAGCTCGTTCTCGAGACGCTTCTTCTCGAGTTCCTGCTCGAATAATCTTTCGTTTTCAAGGGCGGCTATTGAAGTGTTTCCCAGTGCTTCGATGAATTGAAGGTTGTCATCCGTGTAATTTTCCCCGTTCATTTTCTTACCGAGAACAAGAAATCCCTTGACACTGCCCTGAATTTTCAATGGAGAGATTACCCTTGCATCAATTTTCGCAAAGTAGATGTTTTCATTGATTTTTGGCATTTCTTCAAGCTGAATTGTTTTGTTAATGCCATGTAAAAGTTTTTCATCTTTGATGACGGGAGTTTTATCGAACCTGTTAATGAACGGAGCAAAACCAGATTCCGTATCCGTTAAAAAGACGGCAAAACGGCTTACCATGAGCTGTCCCATAAGATGGAATGATAACATCTTTAAAATCTGCTTTTTCGACAGAAGTGTGCTGAAGTCATTGCTCATCTCGAAAAGCGTTTTCAGGAGCTGGTTTCTTTGTTCGAGTGAAGCCTTTGCATTAATTATGGAAAGCCTGTCGTTAACAATCTGCATGGCATTTGCGGAAATGACTGCAACGAGATTGGCGTAATGAATTTCTTCTTTCGATAAAGGTTTGCCGTAATATTTGTTTCCGAAACAAAGAACATACATCTCCCTGTCCATGTATTTTAAGGGAAAGCAGTAATTGAAGCCGGAATCGAGAAGTGTTTTTTCAGGTTCGTTAACGCGATTCAGTTCCCTGAAATTATCAACCGGGAAGAAAGGCACTTCTTCGATATCGTGTTTGCCTTTTGAGAGTTCCAGTCTGAAGACGGAATTATTATTAACAGGTGTAAGGACGCAGGCACGGGAGATTTTCAGCTTTCCCATCAGGCTAAGGATGGCGCTGTTCAGAATAAATGAAACATCATTGCTCGTGTTCAGTCTGACACTAAGCTCAAATAATGATTCAAGGTTTATCGAAATTGAAGTGTCCTTGTTCATCAGAAATATTTTTCCTATAAAGGAAGGACTAAATTAACTTTCTTAGTAAATGAATACCTGCTTAAGATTCCTCCCTGGTCAGGGTCAATAACCTGGAGTTCGTCGCCGGAATCGGTTTCCTGCACCATAAGCAGTTCGTTACGCTTTGGATTGTACAGGACGTTAAAATAGTTGCCGGGCATGGCAAGGAACATCTGGTTGCCGAATCTCGCATCGAAGTCAAGAACGTTATCGGTGCAGGGAACATAAGCCCAGTCAATACCAGTAACAGTCAGCCCCCGCGGAAGCTGGTCAACCGAGGATGTGGTGGTGTATCCCATATCAATCGTTTTTTCAACAGCTTTGGATGCCGTATCAATTATTGAAACGGTTGCGGCGGTTTTTTGCTCTGTACCTCCGAGTTTACCGGCACCGAGTGAAATAACAATCAATTTTGTTCCGTCGGAAGTCATATCCACATAGCTTGGTGCCGCGGATACTGGTATTACCGTTTTCTGCGAGTTATCCCTTGAATCGAGGATTGAAATAGTGTTGTCACCGCGGTTTGCAACGTAGATTTGATTCCCGGAGCATGTGATTGAAACGGGATTCAATCCTACTTTTATAGTCCGTGCGACCTTGAATACGGTAATATCCACAACCGAAACGGAGGTGTCCTTACCGTGAGCAACAAATGCCGTAGTAGCATTCGGGAAACAGATGTCGCTGGGTTCCATCCCGCTCGCCGAGAAATCAATCGTTGCTACTCTTTTAAAATCGGTACTGCTGATTACTACTATTATATATTTTGAAGGAATGAACAGGTATAGCAGATTTTGAAATTCGACAATCCTCTGGACTTTGCCGCTCAAAGCCTCGCCGTTTGCGGATAGGAACACATCGCCGTTTATAACCGAATCGCCGGGCATCTGGACAAGCATCAGTGAAGGCGTGACGGAGTCTGTCGTTGCAACGAAGTTCCATGTATCCTTGTAGTTGTCAATTAATTGCTCTTTGCCGGAACATGAAGCGAGAATGAGGGAAAGTATCAGCGAAATAAATACAATGATTTTTTTCATAATTAATATTTCTTTATGAATAATGTTTAGTAACGATTTTAAATTTAAATAATTATTAAATTACCATCAATTTTATATTTCTGCAATAACTTTTTTTACAATTAATGTTAAATTTGGCTCAGCTAAAGTTGCAGTATCAATAATTTCTTTGATTTTAACAGGCTTCAGCGTTTCGGGGAAACATTCGTCGGTTATGATAGACAACCCGAGAACTTCCATTCCCATGTGCCTTGCGGCAATTGTTTCAGGGACTGTGCTCATGCCGACAACATCAGCCCCGATGAGCTGAAGCATTTTGTATTCTGCCCTGGTTTCGAGCATAGGGCCGGTCATCGCGGCATATACTCCTTTATAAATATTAATACCAAGTTCGGAAGCAGCTTTTTCCGCGATTTCAATCAGCCTGTGGGAATAAGGCATGCTCATGTCGGGAAAACGTTCACCTATGGTATCGTCATTTTTTCCGATTAAAGGATTGCCCGGGAGCAGGTTGATGTGGTCTTCGATAAGCATGATTTCGCCTTTTCGGAATGAAGGATTAACCGTGCCACAGGCATTGGATACAATCAAAGTTTTTACTCCTAAGAATTTCATCACATGGATGGGATATACAATCTGTTTGAACGAGTAACCTTCGTAGAAGTGAAATCTACCCTGCATGGCAATGATTGATTTAGCGGACAGATTTCCGAAAATGAGCTTCCCGCTGTGAAACTCGACCGTTGATAGGGGGAAATGTGGAATATCTTCGTAAGGTATTACAACTTCAGTTTCGATTTCTTTTGCAATTCCGCCCAAACCCGTACCGAGAATGATACCGATTTCCGGCTTTGACTTTGTGTATTTGCTTAAAACAATTAAGGTTTCATCAATTTGTTTTCTTAATCCGATTTCTGAATCAATATGCATATCCGATACGTTACCTGTTATAATTTCTCATTCCGAAAATTGCGGTGCCGACTCTTATATAAGTAGAACCTTCCTCGATTGCTATGTCATAATCTCCCGTCATGCCCATTGACAGCTCTTTAAACTGATTTGTGCGGAATTTTTGATTTAATTTTTCCTTCAATGAACCGAGAAGTCGAAATTCACTCCGAATCTGAACTTTATCGTCTGAAAAAGAGCCTATCGTCATTAAACCGTGTATGTTTATGTTAGGGATTTTCAGGGCTGATTCGGCAAATTTGAAGATGTCTCCGGGCTCACAGCCTGATTTTGTATCTTCACCTGAAGTGTTCACCTGTAAAAGTATATCTATGGTCCTGTTATTTTTTTTTGCTTCATCCGAAATCGCCTCAGCCGTGTGAAGAGAATCAACTGAATGAATAAAGCTTATGATAGGAGCAATTAATTTAACTTTGTTGGTTTGAAGATGCCCAATAAAATGCCATTGAATATCCCCGGAATAGTTCTTCAGTGCTTCATATTTTTCATTTAATTCCTGTGCATAATTTTCACCGAAAACTCTTATTCCTGCATCTATACCGTTTCTGACAACATCGACAGTATGAGTCTTTGTAACAGCGACAATGGTAATCTCTTCAGGGTTCCTGCCGCATTTGAACGCAGTCTCGCTCACCTGCTCCCTGAGCATTTCCCATCTTCTTGCAATATCGTGTGCCGGTTCGTTCATCTTTTATTTTACAGAATAATCAGGGCTGAATCATTATATTAATACTATCGCAAAAATTATTACTTTCTATAAGAAGCAAATACGACCCTGCAGGAACGATACCGACGTTTAGGATATAAAATTGTCCTTCATTTTGAATAACAGTGGATGTGGTCAACAGTTCCTGCCCGAGAGAATTTATCAGCTTAATAGTTGTATTTCCGATAGGTTTATTAAATAATAACCGTACATAATTATTAGCCGGATTCGGGTAAGCAAATACCGATTGGGGCTTATCAGGATTATCTTTAACGGAAACGATTTTCGGATAAAATTCAGCTAATGTCCTGACATTTAGCCCGTTATTGTATGTGATTGATTTGATTTTAGGTAGAGAACCGAAGTTAAAATTTTCTTCGGCAGAGTCAACCGTGAGCATCTTATAAACGACAGAATCATTATAGAACCGGATTTTTGCTTCGACCGGGACATGTATGAATAGCCCTCCTAATTGAGTCTGCTGAACCGATAAAGTGAGGTTATATAAACTGTCCTGGTAAGGTGCTGAAATATATTCATTAATATTGAATATCGGCCAGCCGCTTTTGTAAACCCACTGGTCAAAGAACCAATTGAGATTTTTGCCGCTTGCCTGTTCCATGAAATATTTCAGGGTATCGGTTGTGGCATCGCCAAATTTGCAGCCGGATAAATAATCATTCACTCCTTTGAAAAACAAACTGTCCCCAAGCTCATACCTTAGCATTTCAAGGACAACCGCTCCTTTGTTATAAATTGTAGCAGGATAGTTGGAAGAAGGAGATGCCCTGGGAAAATCATACAGGGGGATTATGCCTTCCTGTCCGACAATTGAACCGAGATAATTCTGCATCTTAGCACGGATATAATTAAGGTATTCGTTCCATCCGAATAATTCCTCATACCAAATAGCTTCGCAAAACGTGGCAAATCCCTCGTTAAGCCAGGCATCGCGGAAATCCCTGCATGTAACCATATCCCCGAACCACTGGTGGGATAATTCATGAGCACCGACCATATTAAGTGAATCCCTAAGGCTATAATAATATAATAATGCTGCAGAATCATAGGATATCATAGTCTCGTGCTCCATCGAGCCGATAGGGGTCATTACATACCCGGCTTTTTCAAATGGATATTTGCCGAATCGTTTTTCGAATGCCTGAATTGTTCTTGGTAAAAGATGAAAAACATATTTAACGGCAGTGCTGTCTTTTGCTCTTGCATAAACCACAACGGGTGGAGTGCTGTCTGATATTTGAATAGGTATATAATCAGCCACGGCAAAAGTGTAAAGATAGGTGGCACAGGGGAAATTATGAGTCCACTCGTAAATATTAGTACCGTTGTCCTGCTTATGAATTTGCAGGGTTCCGATGGAAGCGACAACTTTACCGGAATCTACGATAAATTTACAATGAAAAGTCGCTTTGTCAGAAGGCAGGTCGTAGCAGGGCAGCCAATGCTGAGTCGCTGAAACATAATTATTATAAAAACCAACTCCCATTGCAAATAAAATACCATTAATAGTTTGAACACCTCCCCAAACACTTGAACCCGGTTCGGCAGTCATTATGCCGCTGTAATAAACCGTTACGATGACTGTGTCTTTCTCATCTCCTGCCGGAGGTGTGATTTCATAATGGTAGGTTGCAGATGTGATTGAATCCTTAGCAACGGCTGTTACCCTGGTTCCGTCATAGAATGCCGAGTCAATATTCAAGCCTCTCAGGTGAAAATAAAACAAGTTTGTATCGGGCTTCTCTTTCCAGTATAATGTTATGTTACAGACGCCTGACATCTCTTTGGATGGAGCTTTGGTCAAGTCAATTACGGCATCATAATGCAAAACATCGAAGGGCTGTTCTATATAATCAAGCGGGCCGGAAATCGGAACAGAAAGTGTTTCATCTTTTTTTAGGGCGGAAAAAGCCGTAAAGTAAAATATAAACAAAAAAATAAAAACAGTAATTATTCTCATTTTTTAAACCATTTATTTAGGAATTGAAATTCAAATTTCATTTACTAACATATTAAATTAGTTAATTTCAGTCAATTTTTTTAAATTATTTAAAAGTTTTTATCATAATCAGGGAAATTACAATGGCGGCAAAAGAACAGCAATTATTCACGGCAGGAAAGCTTGCCGAGCAATGGGGTGTTCCGGCAGGAAAAGTCAAGAAGGCAATCGAATCACTGAAAATTGCCCCGGACCAGAAAAAAGGAGCATGCAATTATTATTCTAATGAAACAGCGAAAAAAATCAAAAAAGGGATTTAATAATTAGACTTTAAGAAAGTGCTTTTTAATTTAATATAAGTAACTTCCTGGTAATTATTTTTTTTTGAGTTTTTAAGCAAACAAGATATAAACCTGTGGCAAGGCCATATTTATTAAGGTCAATTTTATTGATGCCAGCCTGCAGAGAAAGAAGCTTTTCTGAAATCAGCATTTTTCCTGTGTAATTGAAAATCATCAGTTCCGCAGGTCCTGCTTTATTGATTTGAAGATTAATAAAATATTCACCCGGATAAATTTCATCAGCGGGTATTGAGTTTTGATTTTTATCTTCAGCAGTTAATATCAGGTCATTACAAAAAGTGAAATAATAATAATCGGCTGGGCAAATCCAGTCAGCATAATGCTGTCCGTCAGGTGAAATCAGAGGCGGATTTCTCTCCCCAAGATAACATATATTATCATTTTCAATATTCAATCCATAAGTTTGATATGAGTCGGTTATCGGGTCCTGAAATTCCCAAACAAGAAGGTGGGTGTTATTATTTAAAAATTTTACCTGCCTTTGATAGACAATACCCAATTTTTTGGTATAACTTAAACTAAGATTTTTAATGTCCCATATATAATAAGTATCATTATAAGAAGATAACAGGTGAGTGCCATCCGGAGAAATATCATCGAAAATCTGCCCTTTATCAAAAGGCTCCTCCATAGTAACTTTATTGGTAAGAAGCTTTGTATTCAAATCAATATATACGATTTCAAATCTATCCGATACAACGCATAATGTATGGCCATCTACAATATGCAGTGAATAATTCTTTGGTGTAATTGAAAACAAGGCGTCAATTCTGATTGAGTCATCAATTTTTCCGTTTGCCAAATCAAAAAAATAAGCTATATCGTTTTGCCGGAGTAAAAGCCGGGTATTATTTTCAAGATTGAAAACGGTATCGGGATTTATACGAATATAACTACTGTCAACATATTTAGCCGTAACTACATCGAAAACATAAATGCTGTCATTATTAAAAAACAGCAGTTCATCCCCTGAAAATGTAAAGCAATGAATCCCGGGCTTGTATGGGAATGAATAGTCCAATTTTTCTTGTTCAGGTTCCCATATAACAGCATTGTTATCATCCCCACAGAATAATAATTTTTTTCCGTCAGGGCTGAACTGCATGCTTTGAATGACATCACCGATATTGCCCTGTGGAAGATACTCCTCAAATAAATTATCTGCAAGATTTAATCTTTCGACAATATATATTGGAGTGTACTCATGAAACGTATAACAAATTGCTTCACGCGTTAATTTTAATGTAATATCATTCAAGTCGTTTGATACATTTATTAACGGGTCAATTCCATTTCGAATTTGAAGATTAATTGAATTTAGAGCAAGGGATTTTAATTGTGCCAGGTTATGAGTATCATAAATAATCAAATTAGAATTAAAATAGGAGCTGTCATAAGCAACGATAAGTTTTCTGCCGTCATTTGTTTCACAAAAATTAATAATATCAAAATTATTTTGATTGATTAATTTATAATTAACTACTCCGGTTATTAAATTGACAGATTCGATGTTATTATTGCTATCGAGGTAAATCAAGCTATTGTTATCAAAGGATAATTTATAGTTAATTTCATTTTTTAATTGAATGGAACAACCTGACAGCAATTCTCCTGTTACTGAGTTATAAGTTTGAACCGAGTCATGATAGATTAGATATAGAATATCCGGAACATGTTTATTGAAGAAAGCGTTTATCAAATTGCCGTTAGTATCAAGTGTTATATCGAGCAATTTGTCTCCGGATTCTAAACTCCATATTCTTAACTGCCTGCTGTATAGGCAAAATTTGAATAGTTTGTTCATCTGGGAATCGAAGTTGATGATGTAATTTCCGCAGGGAGAACCTTTATAATAATCATCAGGTAAATATAATGTTCTTAAATGAATACCGGAAAAATAATCATAAATATCAATTTTTTTTCCGTTTGTGAAAAATGCAATTTGATTTGAAAGTGAGGAAAAAAATACATTTTTCAAATCATTAAATTTCCATCTGTGAGATAAAAAAGATGTTTTTGTATTAATGTTATAAATTTCAGCCAAATTTCCTAAATTATAAGATACAGGAGCAGATATTATTAATAACAGAGAATCGTTAATGAATGCAGAATTATTTTCAATTTTATAATCGAGATAGCCCCATCTTTCCCAACCGTCATTGTGAGAAAATGCCCGGTTAACCAGCAAACAAAAGAATAGCAGGCATAATGCGGCTTTTAGTGTTTTCATATCGAAATCACTTTCAATTAATATAACCTGAATTATCGTTCCCTATTATTCCGGGAAATCTATGTAACTAACCCTAATTTTCCTGCTATAAATTAGATTGTATATTTGTTCTCTACTCTGTTACAGCAAGCTGTTTCAGCTCTGCAAGCTTTCCGTTTACAAAAAATGAAACATAATAAACACCGGAAGATAGCCTGCCTGATTTAATCTGGAAATAATCTGATTCTCCGTTGTTCAGTGTACCGTTATAATAAGTACCTAAATTTCTTCCTAAAACATCGCTAATCTGCACACTCACATTCGCATTATCAATGAAAGATTCGAAACTTATTGTAGCAAAATCATGCATGGGATTAGGATATACCTTAGTATCCAAAAGTGTACTGCCAATGAGATTTAATTCTGAAAAGCCTGAAGATAGAATTGTATTAAATCCTGCAATTTTATAAAGATTGCCGTTATAATCCGAAATCCAGAAATTGTTATCCCTCGGGTCAATATCAATACCTCGTGCATTAATTAATCCTCCTGTCGTAGATTCAAGAGCCATAGAATCTATTCCTGTCCCCAAATCGTTTTTATTAATTTTCAGGGCGAGGGCTTCAGTCAGGCTTCCTCCCCCGGGGAAATTAGTACAAACCTGGTAGAGGTATTGTTTCCCGTCGTAACACAATCCCCTGGGCCCATAAGTTCTGTTGTACGGATTCTTAGTTTGAGAAATAATGTCACCGGTTTCCGGATTAATAACATATATCTGTCTCGTTCCGTCCCTGTCAGCAACAACGAGATTGCCGTCAACCAATTCCAGTCCGATAGGATAATATTTAGCAGGGCTGGTTAAGGGAGGTTTCAGGGTGTTGCCGTTTGTATCGAGTATCAGGATTTTCCCACCGTCACCACTGGTGCTGTTCATTTTATGAATATAAAGAGTTCCGGATTGCCTGTCGAGAGTTAAATCGCTGAACAAGCTGTCTCCGGGCAATTGTACAAATTTGAGAATATTAAAGGTATTTCCATCCAGTTTATAAAGCTTATTGCCTCCGAAATCTGTTGACCATAAATCGTTCTTGCCGTCGTAAGCAATCCCGTATGGGATGTACTTAACGCTGTTAGAAGTAATGACAGAACCTTTTTGAAGTGTGTTTATAGTGAAGGAATTTGATACGACAGTGTTTTCACTCGAACTTACCCTGATTCTGCAAAGCAGTGCATCAATATTTGGAATTGACCATCTTAGATAATTGCCTGTAACATTTTCTCCCAATGTCCGCCATGTTACACCATCGTCAATTGAATATTCAACTTTAACCGGCTGTGTAAATCCATACCAGGATATTTGTGCAGAGCCAGTGCCTACATAAACCTCCCCGCCTGCTGGTGAAGTAATAGCCTGTTCCGTTATGACTTCAGAGGGTATATCAACCTCCCACATTGACCTTCCGTGTGTTGCGGCTCTCAAAACCGGGGTGGGCAATACAATCCTGTTAGTATGGAAAGCTAAATCCAAAACCGGGCTGTGGGGCAATCCCCTTCCATAAGGAAGCCAGTTTGCACCTCCGTCGAATGTTGCAAAAACACCTACGTCTGTACCGACAAAAATCCAGTTTTCATTCTGCGGATATATTGCAATTGCATTACAGGGAACGTCAGGCAATGTTACTCCTATATTCTGCCAGGTTAGGCCAAAGTCAGTGGTTTTGAAAACGTGAGGTGAGCCGTAACCGGAAAATGTAACATAAGCCGTAGCGGCATCTTTATAGGACAGGGCAATATCGGATAAATACCTGTTTACTAAACCGTTTTTTGAAACTTCTTCGAAACTCGCATCACCTCTCTCGCCGCCGTCATTTGCAACATAAAGCTCACCGACTTCATTGCCTGCCCAGATGACATTTTCATCCACGGGGGAAACGGCAATTGTTGTAAAACGGTAGGTTTTTTTGCTTGTCAAAGCTACCCATGAACTTCCGTAATCGAAGCTTCCGTACAGAGCATGCCTGCCATGGTAAAGGACGAAATTGTTTTGAGGGTCCATGACGAAAGGTGAATCAAAAAGCCCTGTGTCCGATGCCATAATACTGCTGACTATAGAGCGTGAATTTCCGGTTGTAAGGTTTATTTTCACCATGCTCCCGAATTGAGATTCACCGTAAAATGTATTCGGGTCAGCGTAATCTACGATTACCCTGAAACCGTCGCCGCCAATAAGGCCTTGCCAGTTGTCAGGATTAAGGTTGCCAACGGTTCCGTTATCCTGAGTGCCGCCGAAGTTCCTGTTTATTTTGGAATTATCAATAGCCATAGCATAAAATTGAGTTACCTGCAGGTTGTTGTTTATTTCAACCCAGGTGGAGCCAGTATTGGTACTTTTGTACATGCCGCCATCGTTGCCGGCATACACGATGTATGGGCTAAGCGGGTCGAAAGCGGCGCAGTGCTGGTCAACGTGAACGTTGCCCCCGCTGTATCCGTAAGTAACGTTTGACCAGGATGTTCCTCCGTTTGTAGTTTTGAAAATATCTATACCTCCAGCAAGGACGGTATTTTCATCAGCAGGGTCAACACAGATATAATTGTCATACCATCCCTGGTCGTTAAAGAAACCGGAAGACCCCTGATAAACTCTGGACCAATTCAGTCCGCTGTCAGTGGTTTTATATATCGTTCCATAGCCGTTGATATCCATGAGAGCATAGAGGGTCGAGGGATTTGCCGGTGCAAGCTGAACGGATACTCTCCCGATTCCTGCATCGAACCCGTTGCTCCGCATTTCCCATGTATTCCCGGCGTCGGAAGAATAATAGACACCTTCACCCGTAACGCCGACAAAAATCGTATTTTCATCTTTTGGGTCAATGGTAACATCCGTTACATTTTTATTGAGTGTCTTTGTCCAGTTATTTCCGCCGTTATTGGATTTATAGAAACCCTGTCCTTTGTAACAGCCGCCGGCAATAATAAAATTTGAATTTTTCGGGTGCACATAAACTTTTGAGAAAGTACCTACGTTTCTGAGGCCGATAAGGTTCCAAGTGTTTCCGCCGTCGGTTGTTTTGAACAATCCTGCTCCGAGATAAATAGGGGTAGCCCCGAGCCCGTTCCCGGCACTGCTAACAGCTTCCCCGGTTCCGGCATACATCGTGTCAGGGTAATTCGGGTCAATAGCGATTGAACCGAATGCAATTCCGTTCTCATAATCGAAAATCGGATTCCAGCTGTTACCGTAGTCTGTGGATTTCCAGATGCCTCCGGCGGCTGCACCGCAGAAGACAACGCCGTCTGTAGCGGGATGCGGAGCAATTGTCTTAATCCTGCCGCCGACTTTGAAAGGACCGATAGGCCTCCACTCCGGCTGTTGAGCCTGAATCATATCTGAACTGCTTTTATCATACATCATTTGCTCGACCTGCCGGTAAGCCTTAGTACGTGCTCCACCGGGTATAGTATCGTAAGGATAAGCCCTTTGACGCATAAATTCCGAAAATCGTAAGGCGGGATTGTCCTTATAATCCGATGGTTCAAATTCCGTGGTTATATTTTTTGAGATGTTATCCTTACCGGATTGAGCCTGCAGAGCCAAAGATAAAAGTGTAACTGAAATAAATGTAAATAATATTTTTTTCATTTTTGAGTCCTGCTAAATAAATTATTTCATTATACATCAAAACGAAAAAGAATATATGTTTATTATTTGTCATTTTCAAGATTTTTTTTAATAATTTATATAAATATTTTTTCAAACAAATGCTAAAACAAAAATCTGCTTAACAATGAATATAGATTTCGGTAAATATCCCCTGCCAAAAAGGCTGAGACACCATACTGCATCTAATTTATACATGCCGGCAAGTGAACTGAAACTCGTATCGGGTTATTATCCGCCTCTTTATGATAAAGTTGACTGGAGATTATTTTTTATTAACGGGAAGAAGCCCGATTCTCTGGACATCGGCTGTGGAAAAGGGGCATTTTTGCTTGAGTATTCCTCACAGCACCCTGAAATGAATATATTGGGTATCGAGCTGAGAAAACTGCCTGTCGAATGGCTTGATAATATTATCAGGTCAGAGAAAATTGAAAATTGTTCGGTTATGTGGTACAGCGCCTCGAACGGGCTGCCTTTTATCGAAACATCTTCGGAAAAAAAGATATTCTACTTATTCCCGGACCCCTGGCACAAAAGAAAACACAGGAAAAGGAGAACATTCGGAAAAATATTTCTCGATGAGTTACACCGGGTGTTAAGTGATGAAGGAGAATTGTTAATTGCAACAGATGTTAAAGAGGTTGATGAGTATCATAAAAAAACACTCGAAAGACATGGGGGATTTACATTTGATGTAATTGGTGATGATAAAGATTGGGAATTACCGATTACAAACAAAGAAAAATTTTGCCGTGATAACAATATTGAAATTTTTAGATTGAAATGCAGAAAAAAATAATGATTTAATTGATTTATTATTTTGTAACTTAAGAAATATTAAAATTTCGATTATAATTGGCTTTATATTTGTTATAATTGCTTATTGAATGATGATAAATTCAAGTTTATCAATAAATTTCCGATATATAATAGATATTATTTTTCAGAAATGAAATTTGGATTTTTAAAATTGCCCGAAGAAGAAGAAGCAAAAGTCTCTAAAGACAGATACCTGATAACATATGCCGATTTGATAACATTACTTCTCGGTTTATTTGTTATTCTTTATGCAGCTTCGCAGGTTGACGAGGTTAAATACAAAGAAGTTTCCAAGGCATTAAAGGAATATTTCAAATCAACAAAGGAGCAGGTTCTTACAGGCAGCGGAGGTGTCCTGGAAGGTCCGAAAAAAGGGATACCTGAACCCATTATGCCGAATCCTTCGAATGAATCGCTTAATGATATTGAAAAACAGGCTGAAGAATCGTTGAGCTATTATATTAAAAGAGGGTTGCTGACTCTGACGGCATCGAACGATGAACTTGTAATGGCATTACCGGAGGCTCTTTTATTCAATTCAGGTAAAGCAGATATACAGCCTGCCGGCCAGCCTGTGATTGATACAATTGCCTCTTTACTTCAGAATGTTAAGTTCCAGCTCACAGTTGACGGCCATACGGACGATGTGCCGATAAGAACCTTCAGGTACGAATCAAACTGGCATCTGTCAATAGCACGTGCGATGAATGTTGCTTATGTTCTGATTCAGAGCGGTGTTAACCAGTCCAACCTTATCGTCAGGGGATTCGGTGCCGAAAGGCCTGTTGCGGACAATTCTACTGAACAGGGACGGGCAAAGAACAGGAGGGTTGAAATCACGGTGAGTAACCTTAAAAACAGCTCTCCGTCAAAAGAAGGTTATTCATTTAACGGGAATGAAAAAAAATAAATTTGAACTTAAATGCTAAACCCTATAATTTTGTACATCATATATTCGTTATAATATAAAATAAAATTAACGGGACACTTTAGGAGGAAAAAATGGTTTCAGGAGGAAGAAAGATAAACACGCGCCAGTTCGGAGAATTAACAATCGAAGAAAAGCATATTTTCGTTTTCAAAGAAGGATTGCTCGGATTTGAGGACCTCCGGGAGTTTGTATTAATAAGCGAGGAAGAGACAGAACCCTTCAAATGGCTTATTTCTATGGAAAAGCCAGAAATCGGATTCCCTATGCTTAGTCCCTGGTACATTGACCTGAGTTATGACCCTGGTAACTCTTTCGACTTTAATAAGCAGGTGATTATGGTTGTGGTTACTTTAGAAAATGAAGAAGGCTCTATGACTGCTAATTTAAAGGCTCCTATTATACTTGATGTCGAAAGTCAAAAAGGCGAACAGGTTATTTTGCCTTCTGATAAATATTCCCCTATGCATTTGATTGTATCAGGGGAAAAACAGCAATGAAAAAGATACGTTAAGGAAAACGCATAATATATAAAGGATTAACATAATGCTTGTACTATCGAGAAAAATCGGCGAGGTTATCACTGTCGGCTCATCCGTCAAAATTACAGTGCTAAGTTATGACAGGGGGGTTGTGCGTATTGGAATTGAGGCACCGAAAAACATACCTGTACACAGGAAGGAAATTTACGATAAAATCATCGAAATGAACCAACAGGCTTCAAAGACCAATATTGCATTGTTCAGGAAAGCAGTGTCGAAGTCAGGAGTAAGCCCTCAGCAGATGATAAAGGAAGGACTTGAACCCCCTTCGATTAAATTTTTTTCCATAAAGAACGATAATAATAATAAGGAAAAGTAGATTTTGAAAAAGTTAGTTATGGCTGAATACATTGCATTGGTTATTGACGATGACATCTGGATGCAGAGAATCCTTTCCAAGACTCTCGAATCATACGGATTTAAGACTCTGCTTGCCTCAAACGGCATTGACGGGATTTCACTCGCAGTCGAAAATGAGCCGAACCTGATAATTCTCGATATCCTGATGCCTGAGTTAAGCGGCCAGTTAACACTGAAAATCCT
>DAHXMP010000042.1 GCA_027371665.1 Bacteroidota bacterium
TTTCACAATTTGGTTATAATTCATGCTGAAAATATCAATACTGACAATTGGGGATGAGATTTGTATAGGACAGATTGTTAATACAAATGCTTCCTGGATAGCTAACTGCTGTACGGAAACCGGTGCTAGAGCATTAATTCATGTATCTGTACCAGACGAAAAAGATATGCTGGTTAAAAATCTCGAAATGCTTATCAAAATTTCTGATGTAGTTCTATGTACGGGAGGTTTGGGGCCGACTCACGATGATATAACAAAGCCCGTACTGACAGAATTTTTTTCGGATAAACTCATATTTCACAAACCGACTAATGATTATCTTGCAGAATTGTACAAAAAAAGAGGCGTTAAATTTTCCGGCAGGAATAAAGAACTGGCCTACCTGCCTTCTAACTGTACTATTCTTCATAATCGCGTTGGTGCAGCTCCGGGAATGCTTTTTGAGAGTGCCGGAAAATATGTAATTTCAATGCCAGGAGTACCATCTGAAATGAAAGCCATTATGACTGACCATGTAATTCCTTTTATTAAAAAATTGATTGCAGACAGGAAAGAAGATATAATACTTTATAGGACGCTTCAGACAATCGGCATATCAGAATCAGCCCTGGCAGACCTTCTTGGTAAACCCTCGAAATTTCTCAGAGGAGGCTCACTGGCTTTTCTTCCTTCCTATAAAGGTGTAAAGCTTAGAATAGGTGCTCAGGCTTCCGATTTTGAAACTGCTAAAATTTCTCTGGATATTATTGAAAACCATATCAGGAGTAAAACCGAAAAATTCATTTATTCAGTTGGTGAAGAATCTATAAGCATGAAAGTCGGAAAACTTCTAAGAGAAAACGGCAAAACTTTGGCTGTTGCCGAATCTTGCACCGGCGGAATGCTTGGTGCCGCATTAACCGATATCCCGGGAAGCTCTGATTATTTCTTTGGGGGATTTATTGCATATAGTAATGAGGCAAAAATCAATTTGCTTAAAATTGAAAAAGAAATTATTGATAAGCATGGTGCAGTTAGCGAAGAAACAGCAAGTAAACTTGCTGAAAATGCCAGGGCATTATTGAAGACAGATTATGGAATCGGAATTACCGGCATTGCCGGACCCGGAGGCGGAACAAAAGATAAGCCGGTTGGTACTGTATGGATTGCAATAAGCGATGTTAATTCCACTGAAGCAAAAAAATTTGTCTTTGGCGGAGACAGGGCTATCAACCGTGAACTTTCGGTCGGGCAGGCATTTGGCATTTTGTTTTCAAAATTGAAATGATTGAAGTCATCATTAACTATAAAAACTGATGAAATAAAAATGGTTTTGTACATTATGAAAATAATCCAATAATTATTAATTAAAAACTTCTTAAAAAATAATATTCATTAATACAATAACAAAATGAAAATATTTATTATACTACTTGCATTATTATCTTTCATAGCAACAGCAAAGGCGGGTGATTACAAGGCTGATTCTGCACAAGCCCATAACTACCTTCTTAGAGCTATTGACAGCATCAACACCGGCAAATTCAATGAAGCCGTAATTTTATGTGATAGTGCTTCGATTCTCGACCCGCACAACATTGCATATCCTTATGAAAAGGCACTTGCTTTTTATAAATTGAATCAGATTGATAGTGCTATAACAATCCTTGACTCATTGACAAAAATCAAAACAACATCCGACCAGGTATATCAAATGCTTGGTAATTGTTACGATGCTTTGGGAAAGCCTGACATAGCCATTGAAATATATAATAACGGTTTAAAAAAATTTCCTGATTCAGGGCGGCTCTTCATGGAACAGGGTTTATATTATTATAATCAAAACGAAATAAGCGATGCTGTTAACAAATGGGAGACCGGAATATATCATGACCCTTCATTTTCTAATAACTACTATATACTTTCTAAATTTTACTCTAAATCGGGGTTGAGCATTTGGTCTCTTTTGTATGGTGAAATTTACTTCAGTATAGCCGACAATGAAAACAAAGTCAAAGAATTGAACCGCTTACTATTCAATGTTTATGAAAAATCTTTTTATACAAAGAAGGACTCTTCTATTATCATTAAATTTACAACCATGACAATAACAAGCCCCGTCAAAAGACCGGATATTGATTTGCCTTTCGAAATGGCTTACCAGAGTGTTATGGAAAAAGCTTCAGATGGCCTGTTACCTAAGGATTCAAGCAGGTTTAATATCGAAACTTTATACAAAATCAGGGAAAAATTCATTGAAATCTGGTTTGATGAAAAATTAAATACTAAGTTTAAAAATGTATTATTCGACTGGCACAAAACATTAATTGATTATAACCTGTTTGAAACCTATACCTATCTCCTTTTTGCCGAAGCAAGAGTGGAGGAATTCAACAAATGGGTGGTTAAAGACCAGCCAAAGCTTAAGAAAGATATTAATGAGCTTATTAATAAATATCCATTTATTGTTGACAGTACACACTTCCTGCAAAAATATCAGTTGTAACAAAATATTGAATTTTAAAATTTTTTTGTTGAATTAACATAATTAAATCTTTAAATTTGGTTGAATTTTTATAAACGAAATAATAAATAGCAAGGCGATAATTTAATGAGGAAATGGAGAATAGAAGATTCCGCAGAATTGTATAATATAAATGGCTGGAGCGGAGATTATTTTGATATTAATGAACATGGCAACGTTATCGTTACACCAAAACGAAATGGTGCACAGATTGACCTTAAAGCACTCATTGACGAGCTGCAGCTTAAGGATGTATCTCTCCCGGTACTCGTCAGATTCCCGGATATTCTCGACGACCGTCTTGAATCAATTACAAAATGTTTTGAAAAGGCAGCCGAAGAATACGAATTCAAAGGGAAATATTACACTATTTATCCTATTAAGGTTAACCAGGTTAGACCGGTTGTCGAGGAGATAATTCGTCACGGGAAAAAGTTTAATATTGGACTTGAGGCTGGTTCCAAGCCAGAGTTGCATGCTGTTCTTGCAATCACGACGAATCCCGATGCCCTCATCATCTGCAACGGATATAAGGATGAGGATTTCATAGAGCTTGCTCTTCTTGCTCAGAAAATGGGCAAACAAATTTATCTGGTAGTCGAAAAATTAAACGAATTAAAACTCATAATCTCTATTGCAAAAAAGTTAAAAGTAAAACCAAATATCGGAATCCGCATTAAACTTGCAAGCGGCGGAAGCGGGAAGTGGGAAGATTCCGGCGGCGACCAAAGCAAATTCGGATTAAATGCCAGCGAACTCCTCGAAGCCATTTCAATTGCAGAACACAATAACGTGCTTAAACAAATCAAAATGATTCATTTTCATATCGGGAGCCAGGTAACCAAAATCAGAAAAATTAAAAATGCTTTAAGAGAGGCAGCCCAATTTTATGTCGAACTTAAAAAATTAGGGTGTAATATTGAATTTGTTGATATCGGCGGCGGACTTGGCGTTGATTATGACGGAACAAGGTCTGCAAATCCAAGCAGTATTAACTACTCTTTGCAGGAGTATGCTAACGATGCTATTTATATGATACAGGATGCTAGCGACAAGAACAAACTGCCTCATCCTAATGTTATTACAGAATCGGGACGCTCCCTGACAGCTCATCATTCGGTCCTTATCTTCGATGTTCTTGAAATGACAACACTCCCTGAATGGGACTATGATGTAAAAATTAGCGAAAAAGACCATGAACTTATCCGTGAATTATATTCTATTCTCGAAGCAATTAATCAATCGAATATGCTCGAGTCATGGCACGATGCTATGCAGATAAGAGAAGAAGCACTGGATTTGTTCAGCCTTGGTTTACTTGACCTTAAAGTAAGAGCACTGATTGAAAGACTTTTCTGGACCATAGCAAGGGAAGTTAGCTCGCTAAGCAACGAAGCGAAACACACTCTCGATGAACTGAGGCCTCTATCAAGAATGCTATCGGATAAATATTTCTGCAATTTTTCATTATTTCAATCATTACCCGATTCATGGGCTATTGACCAGGTATTTCCTATTATGCCTATTCACAGGCTTAATGAAAAACCGCTTCTTAATGCAACCATCCAGGACATCACATGTGATTCAGACGGTAAGATTGATAATTTCATCGGTTTGAGAAATTTTTCGCATTATCTCCCTTTACATAAGCTTAGAACAGATGAATCCTATTACTTGGGAGTTTTTCTTATCGGTGCCTACCAGGAAATTCTCGGCGATTTGCATAACCTTTTTGGGGACACGAATGCCGTACATGTTGTTTTAAATGACGCCGGATATGAAATCGAACAGGTTATAGACGGTGAGACTGTAGCAGAAGTCCTCGATTACGTGCAATACGATGCCAAGAAACTTGTCCGCATTATGGAAACATGGGTCACAACATCCGTCAAAGAAGGAAAAATTACAATGCAGGAAGGGAAGGAATTCCTTTCCAATTATAGGTCAGGATTGTACGGATACACTTATCTTGAGTAATAATGTTTCAACAGGGAATTGATATGTACGAAAAAAGATACTATAAAATAATTCCCAAAAATCTTGATATTTACAAGAAGCAAGAACCTCCCGAACATCAAATACCTGAAGAATTCAGGAAGGCAAGAAATTTTCTTTTACAAAGACTTAATAATAAAGAATTTCAAAACTCATTTGAACATCAATTTCTCAAAGCATTAATCACGGAATTCAATAATAAACTCAGGTTAAAGGAAAATCCGGAAATTTCAATTGCGGATGTAATAAATTACTGGCTTTTTGGCACCAAAAATTAATACTTTTTTCCGATTCCGATTTAGTTGAATATCATTTCATATATTTTTACCCGAAAGAAGATTGGGAATAACCCTGCTTACGTCGTTTCTTTGTTCTTATTATAGCATAAATAATAAATAGAATACATCCTCCAAATATAACCGTGAACATTACTTTTCCCCAATCGAATGTCGGAGGATAAACCGAAACAGTTCCGTCAGGATTATCGACGTAATAAGGCTTGCTGTAATAAAATGCTCCGCTGAAAGGAGTGTACCAAAGCCAGGGCACATGTCCCATCATATATCCCATCATCAAACCCGAGCCGAAACCGTTATAACTGTGAAGGACATAATTCTGTGATAATCCTCCGG
>DAHXMP010000054.1 GCA_027371665.1 Bacteroidota bacterium
CTCGAACCCCCAGCCCTCTGATCCGAAGTCAGATGCTCTGTCCAATTGAGCTACGGATGCATCACGGTTTTTTGATTTTCCGCAAATGCAATTTAAAAAAGGTTTAATTATTTCTAGCAATTTATTCTTAAAAATATTTTAACATGAGGTTCGTTTATTTGGAAAATATTCTTAGCATTATGTTCAAAAAAATTAAATATATTACCGCAGGTTTTCTGCTTCTTATTCTTCCGGTATCGGTTATCGGCTTGAATTTGAATGCCTTCAGATGTAATATGTTACACACAACTACCGTGTCTTTTTTGTTTAACCGCCAGAACGACGGGAAAGGAAATTTAAGCGATATTGATTGCAACAATGATAATCAATCCTGCTCTATTAATAATTGCAAAAATAATGTTCCGGGAGTTCCGAATTTCACTTCGCCTGCCTGCTGTGTTAATACTTTTGAATCATTTTTTCTCGAAGATAACAGTATAGTTATTAATATACTAAAAATCATTCCCGATTTCACACAATTTTTTATCCTAAATAATAATGATATAAAATTTGACTTAATCAAAATCATTAACACAAATACCCAAAATTCAAAAATAAATGTTGAAAAAAAATTCGATATAACGAAAGAATTCTTCTCTCATCTTCATAATAAGCTGGTTCATTTCCCTATATCTCTAGCTGTCTTAGCCTTTATTTTCACAATCATAAGCAGGAAGAAAAAAGAGTACGAACCTGCTATTTTGGTAATATTAATTGTCGCAGCAATCTTTACTGTCCCGACAATTTTCACAGGATTGATTCAGGCAGATTCGTTTACTAATAATGCCAAAGAATGGCTGGTTGACTTACACGAAAAGCTCGGCTACGGTTCTGCATTATCGCTCTTTACATGGCTGATTTTTCTGTTGCTCGAGCCTTTAAAAAAATATGCCTGGATTGTCGGTTTATTATGTGTTATACTAATTCTAATCACAGGTTTTTACGGTGGTATTGTCGCTCATTGAAAATTTTTTATGAAATATAATTATGTTATTCTTATAGGTAACAATTATGAAAAAAAATTTAAAATTAAAATTATTGGTTTTGATAATCTCTGCTTTTCTGTCAATGACTTTTAGCTCGGTTGCAGGAAGCGATAAGAACCTCGATAGCCTTATCTCGATTGCAATCAAAGTCAGTCCGAAAATACAAGAGCTTAGATATAATAAAGAAGCCGCTGTTGACAGGATTCCGCAGAACTCCAACCTGCCTGACCCGATGCTGACTTTGGGTTTGATGAATATGCCGGTAAAAACTTTTTCCTTTTCGGAAGAACCGATGACCGGCAAAACAATCGGTATCAGCCAGGCATTTCCCTTCCCAGGCAAGCTTGGCTCGATTGAACGCTGGCAGGCGATTGACACTTCAGTTGTAAACGAAGAAATCAGGGAAACCGAAAACGATATTTCAAAAAACATAAAAGATTTATATTATAAGCTCATATATGTAAGGAAGTCTCTCAGTGCTACCGATTCAATCAGGAAACTTCTGAAAAGCATTCGCGATGTCGTCAATGTAAAATATTCGGTTGCTACTGCAAGCCAGCAGAATCTCCTGAAAGTTCAGATTGAGTTCACCAATCTCGACGACGATATTTTGGATTTGAAAAGCTCGGAACTTGAACTTATAAATAAAATAAACGCATACTTGCTTAGAAATTCCGAAACTGAGATTATTACAGGCGAATTCCCTAATCCCGATTCATTCGGTCTTGGTAAAAACGATTTGCTCGAAATGGCAAAGTCATACAGCCCGTCTCTTAAAATACTTGAACTGCAGAAAGAAAAATCAGTACTTTCATCAAAAGTATCAAATTATAATTACTATCCCGATTTCAACATAATGCTTGAATATGCTCAAAGGAATACTTTATATAATAACATCTCCCAGAGCGATTTGTTTTCTGCGAGTTTGGGGATTTCCATTCCCTTGAATTATGGCGGTAAAATTTCAGCTCAGATTCAAGAAGCACTCGCTCTGAAAGAATCTTACATCTCAGAGTATAATGCGATGCTTCAATCCCTTGACGGGAATTTCGGAGCATCTGTCAGCACTATTGCACGGCTTGAATCAAGGATTAAACTCCAGGAAGAAGGATTGCTGCCCCAGGCGGAAGAAAATCTTAATTCATCTTTAACGGCATACCGGGTCGGCGAAATTGATTTTATAAATGTTATTGACGCAGAAAAAATGCTCTATGACATAGAAGTCAAGCTCTACCATCTAAAATCAGATTACATGATAGATTTGGTTGAGCTTGAATTTTTAACCGGTACAAACATTATCAAATAAATAAAAAGGTGCTAACATGAAAAAAAATATTTTTAAAAGTAAATGGTTCCTTGCGATTCTTGCAATACTGGTTTTATCTGCAGGAGGTATTTTTATCTATCAAAAATTTATTAATAAATCTTCTGTTGGAACCGTTCAAAACGCAAACAAGCAGTACTATACATGCGGCATGCACCCATGGATACGCGAAGACCATCCGGGTAATTGCCCGATTTGCGGAATGAA
>DAHXMP010000114.1 GCA_027371665.1 Bacteroidota bacterium
AGGATGTTCGGTAAAATTCATGAGCTCGACCCTGACTTAGAACTTGCCTGTCATTTTCATAATACATATGGGATGGGGCTTGCAAATTGCCTTACAGCTATTGAAGCGGGTGTTAAATATATTGAATCTGCGTTTGGCGGATTGGGCGGTTGCCCGTTCACAAAGCTTCCCGCCGGCAACGTCTGCACGGAAGACCTCGTACATATGCTTCAAAATATGGGATTAAGAAACGATATTGATTTAAACATTCTCATAGGCTTGGCTAAGTATGCAAGCGGATTTTTTGTTAAAGAATTACCCGGTTTCGTTTATAAATCGGGTGCTATAAAACATTGATTAGGAGTCCTGAATGAAATTACTGGAAGGAATAAGAGTACTCGATTTGACGAATGTTTTGTCCGGCCCTTTTGCTACGCTTCATCTTGCATGGCTGGGAGCGGAAGTGATTAAGATTGAAAATCCAAAGGATGGCGACCTTGCGAGGAAATTAGGCTGCGTCCCTGAATATAATAAAAAGCTGATGGGTACAAGTTTCATTGCACAGAATGCAAACAAGAAATCGGTTACATTGAATTTGAAATTCGATAAAGGCAAAGAAATCTTTAAGAAACTTGTTGAAACGGCAGACATCCTGGTCGAGAATTTCAGGCCCGGTGTGATGGTCAGGCTTGGCGTCGGATACGATGATTTAAAGAAAATAAATCCGAAATTGATTTATTGTGCGATTTCAGGTTTCGGGCAAACCGGCCCAGATGCCTTCAAACCGGCTTATGACCAAATAATACAGGGATTGAGCGGCGTAATGGCAATCAACGGCGATGAGAGGCTGAATCCCCTGAGAGCCGGATTTCCCCTGTGTGACACAGTAGGCGGGCTTAATGCCGCCTTTGCAATTATGTCTGCTTTATATTTCAGGGAGAAATCGGGTGAGGGACAGTTTATAGATATAGCACTTCTCGACTCGATAATGCCTCTTATGGGATGGGTAGCTGCCAATCTTATGATTGGAGGCCAACACCCTCCGCTTCTCGGAAACGATAATTTCACCGCCGCTCCGTCAGGGACATTCAGAACAAAGGACGGTTATATTAATATAGCTGCTAATAAACAGGAGCAGTGGGAAACCGTTGCCGATATTCTCGGTGTTCCGGAATTAAAGGAAGACCCCCGTTTTAAGGAAAGAGATGCACGTAAGAAAAACCGTTTTGAATTGACCCCTTTGCTTGAAAAAATGCTTACTAAAGATACGACTGCCCACTGGGTTGAAATTCTGAACAAACATGACGTACCTTCGGGTGAAATTCTTTCTCTCGAAGATGCTTTAAGGGCAGAACAAATAGAACACCGTAATACATTCGGGACTCAAAGTATAGAAGGTATAGGCGAAGTAAAGCTGTTTAATATGACTGCAAAATTTGAAAAAACTCCCGGTATGGTAGAATCTCCGCCTCCATTGCTCTCGCAGCACACTCCTGAAATTTTAATTGATTTGGGCTATTCTGAACAAGAGCTTAAAGAATTTAAAATAGAAAATATTATATAAAGCCTATTTATCAAATTAAAGATTATTTTGTCCTGTAAAAAAATTTATTAAGTGATTTTGTCAAAAAAAAATATTGTATAAAATTTATTTTGTTTTAGCTATTAAAATAATGTGCAGTCCT
>DAHXMP010000125.1 GCA_027371665.1 Bacteroidota bacterium
AATAGTGAGGTTTTTTTGCAAAAGCATTAAAAGTAAAAATCGGCTGTGAAATAATTGACAGGAGAAGAATAAGCAGCAGTGCAGGAAGTGCCCAAGCCCTGATTCCGCCTTTATGTTTCATATGTTCCCCGGTCAAATTCAATTAAATATCTCTTTATACAAAAATTCTAATCAACAAAATTAAACTAAATCGGCAATAACTGAAAATTTCATTTTAAAATTTAAGAATTATTCTCATTCTCTTTTTATATTTGTATTAGTTTGTTTTAAAAAGAATAAGCAAAATAATTTTCAATTGTCAATGAACAATTTTCAAATAAACGGAGAAACCATGAACTATCAGACAATCATCTATGAGAAGAAAGAAAACTATGTCGTAATCACACTCAACCGCCCTGACAAGCTGAATGCACTCAACAAGCAAATGTTCGACGACCTCGACGATGCCTTCCAAAAAATCGAGCTCGACCGCGACGTCCGCGGCTTAATCCTGACCGGCACGGGCGAAAAAGCATTTGCCGCTGGTGCCGACATAAAGGAACTGCACGAGTCGGACGGACGCTCCGGCAAGCTCTTCTCCGAGTACGGCTCGAAAGTTATGAAGCGCCTCGCCGAACTCAGAATCCCGACAATCGCCGCAATCAACGGGTTCGCACTCGGCGGTGGATGCGAGCTTACTCTCGCATGCCAGATGAGATTCGCTTCCGAAAATGCGAAAATGGGACAGCCGGAAGTCAATCTCGGCATCATTCCCGGCTATGGCGGCACGCAAAGGCTGGCTCGAATCGTCGGCAAGGCAAAAGCCATGGAACTTATCTTATCGGCAAATATGTTAAATGCAGAACAGGCGGAGAAAATCGGCTTGGTTAACGCAGTTTATAAACCGGAAGAACTGCTCCCGAAAACGGAAGAATTTATGAAGCTTATTCTTACAAAGGGGCCACTTGCCGTTGCCGCCGCAGTTGACTGCATCAACGCCGCCGAAGAGCTTTCCCCGGCAGACGGCTTGGCTTATGAATCCCGCAGATTCGGAGAAGTATGTGGAACTGCCGACTTTAAAGAAGGAACAAAAGCATTTCTTGAGAAGAGGAAAGCGGAGTTTGGAGGGAAGTGATTTTGTCATAAAAAAAGATGAAAGTTAGAGAAATAATTCGGGCAATTGAAAAGGACGGATGGTACTTAAAAAGAATAAAAGGAAGCCATCGTCAATACAAACATGATATAAAAAAAGGTTTAGTTACTGTATCAGGTAATTTAAACGATGATATAGCAATTGGGACATTAAAAAGCATTTTGAAACAATCAGGTATAGAAAATGTATAAATACTTCATTATTTTTGAAAAAACAAAAACCGGATATTCTGCTTATTCTCCCGACGTACCGGGTTGTATAGCCACAGGAAAGACAAAGAAAAGCACAGAAAAGAATATGAAAGAAGCAATCGAATTTCATATTGAAGGTTTACTGCAGGAGGGTTTAAAAATACCAAAGCCAATGGTTAGTGATGTCGAATTCGTTAATTTTAAATTTTATAAAAAGTCAGATAAGCACCAAGCAGTAGCATAATTGTTAAAATATTACATTCATCTTATAATTCAAAAAAATGTTTTCCGGTAGCTACTGAGGTGAAAAGAAAATTTTATGGAAAATGTTTATAAATATCTTTCCGATACATAATTCGATAAATTACAATTTGATTCCCTCTAAGCTCAAATCCAATTCTATAATCAGCGACTCTTATTCGATAGAATTTGTCATAACCTTTTATTTTTTGGCAGTCACTTATCTCATTAAGACTGTTTATTGTTGGCAGGAATTTAAAAACAATATCTACAATCCTTTTGTGATAATCTGATTGTAAAGATTTAATATCTTTGAGTGCTGTTCTTTTAAGAATGATTTCAAAACTCAATATTAAGTTCCTTCTTGGCTTTTTCCAAATCAACTTCTTCTTCATCGGCTATCTGACTCATCAAATTGCCCAATGTATTGTCGAGAAGCAGTTCCTCGATTTGTTTGTAATCTTCATAATCGAGAACGACACTTTTTACTTTACCTTTTTCATCAACTAAAAATTGTCTATTCATAGCTTATACTCCGACATAGCTGTTATTCTTCTATCATTATTATTAATTATTACAAATCTACGAAAACAAAATTTTAATATTTTATAAAATCACTATTTCAATAATTTCTTTTGAAAAAAAATCTACTCAAAATTTCTTAATGATGTTACTTTTATTAGTATATGTTTCTTTTATGCCGGAGTAAGTTTCAGTTTTTGAATCAAATAAGGCTCAAGCTCTCAATCAGCAGAAAAATAATTAATTTCATAATTAAATAATAGTGAACAATAGCCGCTTTTATTTAATTTTGAAATGTTGATAAAGTCAAAAAAAACGGAAATGAATGCTTTGGTCATTAATATATAATTTTTTTATTATTCCATCATTGTGGGTCGCACTGCAGGTGATGAGATTATTTAATAAGAAAGCGGCTGAAAGAGAAAAGGCATGGAAACCCTTATTAAGTTCCATCGAAAAGCCTGAAGCGAGAGACGATTTAAAGAGTATCTGGTTTCATGCTTCTTCAATGGGTGAATTTGAACAGGCAAAACCGGTGATAGAAAGGCTCAGAGCTCTGAAGCCTGAAGTTAGGATAATTGTTTCCTTTTATTCTCCTTCAGGATATAATAATCAAAAAAATTATAAATATGCAGATGCCGTGCTGTATATGCCCTTTGACTCGATGCTGAGAGCGAGGCAGTTTATATCGAAGCTTAAGCCTGATATAGCAGTTTTTGTACGTTATGAAATATGGAGAAATCATTTAAGGTTCCTGGTGAAGAAAAAAATTCCAGTGTTCCTGATTTGTGCGACACAACCATTAAGCAAAGCCTTAAAAAAAATACCTGTCCTTAAATCTTTAACAAGAGCCAATTACAACCTCTATGACAAAATCTTTACCGTTAGTGAAACTGAAACTCATTTCTTTAAAAAACTCAAAGTTAAATCAAAAATAAAAACACTGACTGATACAAGATTTGACAGGATTGCAGAAAAAGTTGAAACAGTAAAAAAAAGTAAAATCTTACCGGATGAGTTATTCGCTGCAAATCAATTTGTTATTGTTGCCGGAAGCACATGGGAGCCTGACGAAGATATAATTATTAATACCATCCTTGAAAATGAAAAGAATAACAACGAGAATATAAAATTTATTATCGTTCCGCATGAACCAACAGAAGCACATATTAAAAAGCTTAAACAAGAATTGCCGAATACATTTCTACTAAGCGACATTCAAAAATTTCTCGAAACGGGACCGTCGAAGGATGAGATTAAAGGCTTTTTAGGGTGGAATCACATAATTGTCGACAGCATCGGAAACCTGCTGAATCTTTATGCCTCAGCACAAGCCGCATACATAGGAGGTGCATTCGGTGCGGGAGTACATAGCGTAACAGAACCAGCAGGATACGGCTTACCACTTGCATGTGGCCCTTATTATAAAAATTCTCCGGATGCCGTAACATTGCACAGACATAAAGCTTTAGCTGACATACAAGATAGTTCGGATTTTAAGAAATGGATAAATGAAATAACTGTCTCAAAAGATACTATATCCATGAAAGGTAAAACTGCGCATGATTATATTTTTAAAAATAAAGGTTCAAGCACAATCATAACAGAAGAAATAATTCAAACCTTAGAACAATAATCAGACACAAACACTGAAGAATAGTTTAATGGGTAATCAAATTCAAAAATGTAGATGCATTCTTGAAATCCTGCTCCAGTTCAAAGGTAAAAGCTTCCAAATCGAAATCTTTTAATTCAGGATATGATGAGGACAACACCCTCCATGATTCTTCTTTGTTCAAATCTACATTTTGTAATCCTTCATACATATCAGCCCCCCACAACTCGCATAATACATCGGCAAAACGTACAATAGCCGCAAGTTCCCTGTTCGAATCAAGCTCTTTCAAATTATTATGATTCGATATAATCGTAGTCAGGTCCAATGGCAGTTTCCAAATATTCGCAATATAAGTACCGACTTCAATGTGGTCCAGCTCGAAAACCTTTTTTTCCGCTTCAACATCAGTGATTTTATCCTGTGCAGTAATCCTGATAACCTCATGATATTTCTTTGCATCATACTGAATCATTGCAAGTTTTCCAATGTCGTGGAGCAAACCACCGATAAATTCGTTTTCTTTATAAAAACGATTGATTTTTTCAGCAAGGGATTTAGCTACCATACCTGTACAGGAAGAATGCCACCAAAATTTCTGAATCAGGTCTGCAGCCTGCTTTTGTGAACTCAGGAAAAACCGGGAAAAAATCGAGATTCCCAGGACAATATTTGTAAGCCTGTTCAGACCCAGAGTTACGATAGCTTGCTGTACTGAACTCACTTCTGTCCTTGTGGCATACAGAGGCGAATTAGCAACCTTCAAAAGCTTAAGGGTGAGTGTTGCATCTGTCTCAACAATCCGGGCTATATCCCTGAAGTCAATATTGTCATTTTCCAAAAGTTTCAGGATTCTCGTAGCTACCGGCGGCAGAGTCGCAAACTCCTGAGTATCTATCATTTTTTCTAATACAGACATATCCTCACTTAAAACATTTCTTTAAGAATCAAATTACAATTATTTCAAAATTAACTATTCTTACCGAAGCAAAAAACATTCCATTTAATATTATTATACGTTTTCTTCTAAATATTATATCTTCTATGTTCAGAATGAATGTTAAATTATCTCCCTGTTATGTTTTGGCGAGAAAGGTTGTTTTCTAACAAAAGCTAAAGCCTCGTTTCGCTCCCCATCCATATATACGGATAAACTATGATTATCCCTGTAATTTTTTACAGAAATCAGTTTAAGCACACTCTCAAACTCATTGTAACCATAAATTACGGAAGATAGACTGTTTTCAGTATCATTGAAAAATTTATCGTTAAAAATAGTATTGTCCCTGTCCGGATACAGAGGCAGATACTTTATATTAGCTTCGACAAGGTCTTGAAAAAAATGTGTGCCGAAAGATAGTTCAGGAGCATACCCCAGGGTTTCCTTCGCAACTTCAATAAGCATAGCCGTGTTATTAATATCACTATAAATCACAGGAACACCAAGCTTGATGTCCCCTTTACTTCCCCAGCGGCCAGGACCGATTAAAATAAACTTTCTCCGTGGGAGAATCCTGTTCAGCTTACTCACAATTTTTCCCACCACTCGCATCTCTTCGGACGATTCAAGCGATGAATAAGCCAAAGGGTCAACATAGACAATAAATTCAATATCCTCGACAATGCCATTGCAGACATAATGATTTGCCGTAAATATTTTGGAATCGGAACTGATATTTTCAGGTATTTGAACCGTGTATTCCATTCCAAACTTGCTTTGAGGCCTGCACTGCAATAGATAGAGTGTATCACCGTTAGATGCAAATTCCACATCAATCGGCCTCTGAAATGCTTCTGAAAGACGTTTTAAAATTTCCTTAACCTGGGTAATAAACTGAGTTTTCTTAATTAATGAATTAAATGTTACAACGAGGTCTTCTTTTGTATAATCAACATACCTACTCAGAGGTTCGACTAATGTACCTCCCCTGTTGAATGAAACAATATTCTCCAATCCGGGGAAATATCCCCCGCTGTCCCGGACAAGTTTATTAAATTCTATTGTTTCGAAAGCATTCGTTTCAAGATTTATAACATCAACAAATCTTTGAGAATACATAATGGTTTCTTCAAATGACGAGTTAACCCTTAATTCAGGCTTTCCGGGAGCAACAAGAACAGGATAATCATCCATAGTTCTGTCAACTGCTCTTGTACCGAGCCCAGCAACAAGCCTGACAACACCATCTTCCCTTTTAATCCTGTTAGACCATCTGAATTCATTATTACTGAATGCCACTCCTGCAAAACTCGGGAGATAATATTTGCCGGCACGGGTACCGACTACTTCCTGCACAAGAACTGCCATCTCTTCCCTGAAATCAAGCAATCCTCTTTCCTTTCTGTAAACAATCGGGTCGGGTGCAAAAGCACTCGCATAAACTTCGGCTATAGCGTTTATAAATGAAGACAGCCGTTCTTCCTTAGTTCCGGTATTAGCTAAAAAAAGGCTCCTGTATTTGCCGCTGAAGGAAGCTTCAAAGCTGTCTTCCAACAGGCTTGAAGAGCGGACAACAATTGGTTTGCTATCCATATCATCGAGAATTTTGCTGAAAGCATTTATGGCTTCAGGAGGAAAATGTGAATTTTTAAAAATATACTCGAGAAAAGGATATTCCTGCTGAATTTCATCCGTGCTCTGATATTTTGTATATACGAACTCTTCAAGGGCATTGTAATGCAGGAACTCAAGCACACCATCGGAAGTCAGAAAGCGGCTTTTGGGATTTTTTACTTTTTCGAGAACATTGTTGTTTTTACTGTTTAAAAGAATGATTTGTCTCGCCAGAACAAGACCTGCAGTTTTACCACCGAGTTTCCCAATTCCATATTTAGGGCCAATTACCCTATCAATAATTTTTGACATTTCTTCTATTGTCAGGAAATGTTTTGCAATATTGATATAATTAAGATTATCCGATAAAAAGCGTAGAATAAGTGCCACTCTTATGCCTATTCTTTCAAAAAAATTCATCTGGCTTCTGTCACCGACAATCTGAATAAACCTCCTGAGAGCTTCAACAACTTCAAACAATGGAATATTAGGCTTTTCAACAAAATTAGACATAAAACTTAAATTTTCCTGAGTAAGCCATTGCGAAACGAGGCAGGTTATATCCTCATCACTGAGATATTTCTCTGCAATCGAAAAAATCTCATCAACCAGTTCATTAGCAACAAACGGGCTTCCTTTCGGTTTTGGCCAGTTCTGGCCGTGTGACTGGTCAACATCTCCTTCGCCGGAAGAAGGGTTCAAAGCATGTAAAAGCCTTCCTATCTCAGGGATACTTTTCCTGTTAAGATAAATAATCATCTTTCGACATATTCTGTACAGTTTGGTTTGGTCCTGAAAAATCAATTGGTTGATTATGACCCTCCATTCGGAAATCGTGTTTAATTTATCATCAGCCATATCCATATTAAATCAAAATAATTGTGATTACAGAATTAAATATTATGGAAAAAAAGTATCCTTAAGTATTACACCAAGTCTTGTGTGCCCATCGGCTATTGCCTGAACAGGCTTTACCGATTTCACCAGTTTAAGATAATTTGTTTCATCCTCAACAGGAAGGGAATTGAGCCAATCCCAATCAATTTTAAAATCATCATTAGGTCTCGAAGCCATATAAATAATCTTAAACGATGTAATATTGTGAAAGAAATGCGAACCCTGGGAAGGCTCAATGACTGCTTCAGGCATCGGCATTTCAACTATCACCCTTGCAGCAGATATCGAAGAAAATACAACAGGTATCCCCAGCCATTCATCAGCAGAGCCCCATCTTCCAGGACCAATTAACAGGTAATTTTTCCCTTCTTTTAATATTTTCATATTAATTCTTCTGATTTCTTCAGATATCTGTCTTGTTTTTGATTGCAAAAAGTTCGCAGGTTTTACAAAAAGAATAGTATCGAGTTGGTATGAACCGTTACCCATGGTGATACCGGATGTCAATAGAATTTTATCATCAGGAAGATTCTTTAAATCTATCTTAACATCATATTCAGGCATAACCATTGGCCTTACCTGCAGAAAACCGAATTCCGCATTATAATTTTGGTTTTCGTTAAGCTTCACAGCAAATTCTATTTCAACAGGTGTATTTATTGATGCTTCGGATATTTTCAGGAGAAGTTTTAAAATATCATTTAAAGGAATTAATTGAGACTTTAAAATAGGTGCGAAATCAATAACTCTGGGACCAAGCCTGTTAATGCCTTCATAAAACGAATCATTATCCGGAGAATATGTAGATGCAATATAATTTATCGATCCCTGCTTTTCTGCATCATTCAAGCCGAGCCTAGCGAGGAACTGATTTTCGTTGGGCACCTTCCTTATAATATCTGAACCGAGATTAATAGCCCAAAATTCATGTTGTGTCATTTGAAGAAGTGATTTGGATGAAGCATATTGAGGCAAAACTGCCGGATAAGCAGGTGAATACTGGAGGCTTACATCACCGTCAACGATAGTTTTACCCAAGCCAAGTGCAAGGTTTATAATTCCATCTTTGGGTTCTGAATTTCCAAAGGGATAATAATTATATGAACGTGCTACTCCCGAGATGTGGGGATAGAAGTAATTCTCAAATTTTGTTCCGATTGTTTCCTGTATTATAACCGCCATTTTTTCTTCTTCAATCCTGTTGCCTGTTGCTTCAATATAATTCTTTGCGTTTTGAAAGAAAACAGATGCAAAAACGTATTTTACAGCCTGAATGAGATTATGATACCTTGTTTCCATATCTAGGCTGCTGTTTGGAAGCATAATCGTCGAATAAACACCTGCAAACGGCTGGTAAATAGCGTCCTCGAGCAAGCTTGAGGAGCGTACAGCAAGAGGAAATTTTGCTTTATAAATTATTTCCCTAAGGTCGCCCAAAGTTGTTGGCGGCAGGCTTGCATGCATGAATTCACGAATTACATAATCATCATCTGTGTTTTGCAGTACTTTTTCATAAAGATTATTAATCTCCATGAATTGAGAAAATACCTCTGTTGCAAGCACTACTGTACGTGGTATTGAAATTTTAATACCGGGGAAATAAGAAGGTTCTATATAATTTTTTAAAACTTTATCAATGAAAGCCAATCCACGTGCCTTACCTCCTAAAGAACCTTCCCCGATAACCTGGAATATATTTTCGGCACTATAATCCTCACGTGAAAAAACCTGAACCGTCCCATGCTGGTCATCAATCAATTGTTCATTTATTAAATTAATCAAGTGATGACGCAGTTCCGAAGAATGCTTGAAATTACTAATCTTAACAGGTTTCAGTTTATTGGCAAGTTCGAATTGTGTACGTGCTGTAAGCCAATGAGAAAAATGGTCATGCATTGCATGATAAAGTAAGGAATCTTCATGAACAAATTTTAAACAATCTCTAAATTCCTTTAAATTTTTTGCACTGTGAATTTCAGAACCATCAGGCATTCTGAAAATAAAATCACCGAAACCCAACTGAAGATGCATGAAATCTCTCAACTCGATTAATAAGGAACGGGAATTTTTGTCAATATAACTTACATTTAATTCCTTTGCTATCTTTTTTTGAGCGACATCCGAGGTTTGCAATAAAATTGGAAGTTCAGGCATTAACTTTCTAATATCAGTTATGAGTTCAACTCCGGCATTGGAATCGGTTTTGCCATTTCTTTTAAAACTCATATCGGTCAGCAAACCGAGCATCGAATCCATATATTTGTTGAAATAATTCCATGCTTCTTCATAAGAAACTGCCAGGAGTATTTTGGGCCTTGCTTTTTGACGAAGTAACTTTTCCGAAGAATTTTTACTTTCTTCGATTAGTCTTGCAGTTTGTTTTATAACTTCGGAATAAATGAGAGGAAGATAGGATGAATAATAAACAGGAGAATCTTCAACAAGGAGAATTGTTTTCACTCCATGAACAAGGCAATCGCTTTCTGCATTAATTTTATCTTCGAACAATTTTATCATTGCAAGGAATATCTTTTGCTCACCTGACCATATAAATAATTTATCAATATCGTTCAGCTTGCCTGAGTCAATCATCTTTTGCAATTCAAGAGATTGTGAAGCCAATAAAACAAGTGGAATACCGGGATACATTGATTTGACTGTTCTGCAAAACTCGTTTAGTTCCATATCCCCGAGCCTCAAAGAAACAATAATATACCCAAAATCACCGCTTCTCAACTCAAATAAAGCCGATTTGCCCGAATGAACACGGGTGATATGAGGCACATAGTGGAGGTTCATGTCGGCAAACTCATTAAAAATTGCTTCCTGTAACTGTCCATCCTCCACGATACTGTGATAATCGTACAAACTGCACGCCATGAGAATTTTATCAACCCTGAAATTCATTAAGTCTTTGAATTCAACCCTCTGCATTCTATGAGTAGTAGAATTAGGAATAACTTCCTTTATAACATTCAGGATTTCGTCCTTATCGGTATCAAAATTCTTCATATCAACATCAAGGAATATGTCAAAATTTAAGGATAAAAACTTAATATTTGAAAAAACATCATATCTTATACATAAAAATAATTTATTTTTTTGATATATCAAGATTTGTTGTTTAGATTTGTTATGTCACTCTTACAATTTTTACAACATAATTAATTACGTTAGGAGTTTAGTTTATGGCTACTGCATTTGAGGATTTCATGGCTGAGATAAAAGCCAAAAATCCTGCACAGCCGGAGTTTATTCAGGCTGTCGAGGAAGTTATGGGTTCATTATTTCCGGTAGTTGAAAAACATTTCCCGGAATATCGTAAGGCAAAATTATTGGAGAGAATCGTCGAACCTGAAAGAGTAATCATGTTTCGTGTACCATGGGTAAATGACAAGGGTGAAATTCAGGTTAACAGGGGATTCAGGATCGAATTCAGCAGTGCAATCGGCCCTTATAAAGGGGGATTGAGATTCCATCCGAGTGTAAATCTCGGAATACTGAAATTTCTCGGCTTTGAACAAGTCTTTAAAAATAGTTTGACAACACTACCGATGGGAGGAGGAAAAGGAGGCTCCGATTTCGACCCCAAGGGAAAATCTGACAACGAAGTGATGCATTTCTGCCAGGCATTTATGTCCGAACTGTTCAGGCATATCGGTCCAAATACGGATGTTCCGGCAGGAGACATTGGTGTAGGAGGACGTGAAATAGGTTTTATGTATGGAACATATAAGAAGCTTGTTAATGAATTCACAGGTGTACTAACCGGAAAAGGATTATCCTGGGGCGGCAGTTTGATACGCCCTGAAGCAACCGGCTATGGTACGGTTTACTTCGCTGCACATATGCTTGGAACCAGAGGACAGAGTTTTAATGGTAAGACAGTTACTGTTTCAGGTTCAGGTAATGTGGCTCAGTATGCCGTTGAAAAAGTAAACCAGCTTGGCGGCAAATGTGTTACATTAAGCGATTCGACAGGCTATATCATAGATATGGATGGAATAAAGGGTGAAAAATGGGAATTTGTAATGGATTTGAAAAACAACCGCAGGGGCAGAATAAAAGATTATGCAGATAAATATAAATGCGAATATCACGAAGGAACAGGCGTCTGGAATGTTAAATGCGATGTCGCCTTACCTTGTGCGACACAAAACGAACTGGATTTAAATGATGCCGAGACTTTGGTTAGTAACGGGTGCTTATGCGTTGCTGAAGGAGCCAATATGCCCAGTTATCCCGATGCCGCAGAATACTTCATCGAAAAAGGTGTTTTGTTTGGACCCGGCAAAGCTGCAAATGCAGGCGGCGTTGCCACAAGCGGACTTGAAATGACGCAAAATTCTATGAGACTTTCATGGTCGAGGGAAGAAGTTGACAATTACCTTCAGAGAATCATGAAGGATATACATGATGCCGCATCTTCAGCAGCAGCAAAATACAGCAAGAAGGATAATTATATTGACGGTGCAAATATAGCAGGCTTCTTAAAAGTCGCTGATGCTATGACTGCACAGGGGGTTGTTTAATAGATTTTATTTTAACTATCAAAAAAAGAGGCTGGATGACCAGCCTCTTTTTTTAATACTAACAATGCAAGTCAATATTTTTAGATTATACCCAGCCTCTCATTTTACAAGCTTCGGCTACTCTCGATATTGCTATCATATAGGCGGCTTCACGCATGTATACATTCTTAGCATGAGCCAGCTCAGACACTGCATAATAAGCATCAGTCATTTTCATATCGAGCTTACTTAATACTTCTTCTTTGCTCCAGAAATAATTCATGTTGCTTTGTACCTGTTCGAAGTATGAACATGTAACACCGCCTGCGTTAGCAAGAAAATCGGGAATCAGCCAGATTTTTCTTTCCTTAATAATCTTATCCGCTTCAGGTGTCGTAGGACCGTTAGCTCCTTCGGCAATAACCCTTACGGATTTCGAAATTTTCGGTGCAGTGTCGGCATTAACCTGGTTCTCGAGAGCTGCCGGAATAAGTATATCAACTTCCTGCTCAATCCAGGCATTGCCGGGAAGAACCTCGAATCCTATATCAGCAGCTTTTTTACGGTCA
>DAHXMP010000129.1 GCA_027371665.1 Bacteroidota bacterium
AACATCATTAACATTTTATCCGAACAAAAGACATATCTCGAAAAGCCCGTTCTTGAAGCGATTGAAACCATCGCTTTGGCGAATGCTATTGATGAGGGGATGAAATCAGAGACAATTAACAAAGATGATTTTTTAAAAAAACTTAACAAAAAAATAGCAGCTTTGTAAAATGCATATCAAATTTTTATTATCATGTTATTAATAATCAAAGAATCATTTGATAAGGACGTTGAAAAAGTTCAGAATAAAGAACTATTAATAAGACTATCAGAGTCAATTCGGCAAATCGAAAAAGCTAATCAGATTAAAGAAATTCCGAATATTAAAAAATTAAAAGGGTATAAAAACCATTATAGAATTAAGCTGGGTGATTACCGTATCGGTTGCGAAATATTCGGGAAAGATATTTATCTTGTTAGATTTTTGCACAGGAAAGATATGTATCGTTACTTCCCACGATAAATTTGAGTAAGTAAACATTAACTAATAAAAATTTCACAAATTGGAAAAAATAATAAAAAATACTATCATTCAAGGTGAAGTTTCAGCACCGCCGTCAAAAAGCCAGACAATAAGGGCTTTTGCTGCTTCTTCATTATGCTCTTCAGAATCAATTATAAATAATTATTCGGATTGCGACGATGCATTAGCTGCTTTGGGAATTATAAAAGCCCTTGGAAGTGAATTAGAATTCTTTGATGACTATGTTAAAATAATCAGGAAAAGCCCGCCAATAAAAAATATTCTCAATTGCCGTGAATCTGCTTTTTGCCTCAGGTTGTTTTCAGCAATTGCTTCGATTTATGATACTGAATTTGAGTTTGTTGCCGAAAAGACACTCCTAAAGCGGAAAACGGGTGATATTGAAGATGTACTTAAAAGCCTCGGTGTAGAATGTAAAACAGATAACGGATTTCCTCCAATTAAAGTTAGAGGGCATATCAAAGGCGGAAACATAAAGATTGATTGTTCGATAAGCTCACAACTTTTAAGCGGTTTACTTTTCAGTCTTCCTCTTGCAAATAGTGATTCGATTATTGAGGCCAGTAACCTTAAGAGCAAACCTTATATTGATATGACACTCGATATTTTATCGAGGTTTAAAGTAGAAATCAAAAATGAGAATTATAAAAGATTTATCATTAAAGGTGGGCAGAATTATTATCCTGTCGAATTGACAATAGAAGGCGATTGGAGCTGTGCTTCAAATTTTCTTGTTGCAGGAGCTATTGCCGGGCAATTAAGTATTAGCAATCTGAATTTAAATTCGTTTCAGGGGGATAAAATAATATTTGATATTTTAAAAAAAACCGGTGCCGATGTTAATCATAAAAACGGCTTAATTCATGTATCATCTGGCAAATTAAAATCATTCGATTTCGATGCAGGAGACTGCCCAGACCTTGTTCCGATACTCGCTGTGCTTGGATGTTATTGTGAAGGCACATCGGGAATATCAGATATATCGAGACTGGCAGGTAAGGAATCATCGCGTGCAGAAATCATCGCATCAGAACTAAATTCAGTCGGCGGAAAAATTCAAATTGAGCACAATGTTATGTTCATTGAAAATGCAGAACTTCGCGGAGGAACTGTAAATTCCCACGGTGACCACAGAATAGCCATGGCTCTTGCTGTTTCTGGATTAAAGGCTTCTTCTACCGTAACAATTAAGGATGCAGAATGTGTAAGTAAATCTTATCCGGATTTTTGGAAGGATTTTGAAAGATTATTACAATAATCAAAATTTTTAATAAACTGAATAATGTGTTCCGAAATTTTCGAATAGTGCTACATTAGGTTTAACAAAAGAAAATATTACACGGATTTTATAAGTAATACTGAAACTCCACATATCTTCAAGTTTTCCGGATAGTTTATGTGTTTTTAATTTTGGGTCGAATGGATTAGTTATAAATAATTGAAGTTTTTCGTTGAAGATTTTCTCAAGGTCCGGTTGGCCCTTAATGTTTTTTTTGTATGCCCTTAGGAATGAAGTGGAGAAAGATACTTCAATCATGCATTATCCAGAATATT
>DAHXMP010000132.1 GCA_027371665.1 Bacteroidota bacterium
TTGCTCAGTCCTCAATAGCTAATGTCTCGACAAAGTCTAATGAATGGACGATAAAAGGTTTTATTGATGTTTTTAAAATTATTTTCAGTTGCAAATTTCAATAATTTTGGAAATAAATGAATTTCTAAAATTTTTGAGATAATCTTCGTATCGGCAGATATTGTGTAAATATTTTTAAAAACATCAATAAAACCTTTTATCGTCCATTCATTAGACTTTGTCGAGACATTAGCTATTGAGGACTGAGCAAAAACTTGTAGCTTTAATTTAAAATCCTGCTTCAGTTCTTTAATATCAGATTTTGATAGATTTTTTTTCATATCGTTACTAAATTTTTAGAATCGTTATTATAATTTAACAAATAATTTATTATTTGATGACATGAAATTTAATAAATTTGTAGTTTAAATCATTGCAAATATTAAATCTTTAATTTATGCTCCAGGTTGTACAGCATCAAAAATCAGGCACCGTTTCCGTTGAGGAACTTCCGGCACCTCCCTGCCCTAAGGAAGGCATTCTTGTCAGAACTGCTTATTCACTGATTAGTGCCGGAACAGAAAAAGCTTCCGTTTCAAATACTCAATCTTCACTGCTCGCAAGAGCAAAGAAACAGCCCGAGCAAGTTAAGCTGGTGATTGACAACATTAAAAAAGAAGGCTTGCTCTCTACATTTAATAAAGTACAGACAAAGCTTCAATCTTACAAAGTTTTGGGATACAGTGCTGCAGGAGTGGTAGTTGAATCGGGATGCAATGAGTTTGCTGTGGGCGACCGTGTAGCCTGTGCAGGAGCGGGATATGCTGTCCATGCCGAATATTTGGCAGTTCCAAAAAATCTTGCAGTCAAAATGCCCGATGATGTTGATTTTGAGGAGGCTGCATATACGACGGTTGCTTCTATTGCCATGCAGGGAGTAAGGCAGGCTGATTTGAGGCTTGGTGAAAATGTTGCGGTTATCGGACTAGGATTAATCGGGCAAATCACCGTACAATTGCTGAAAGCATCCGGATGTAACGTTATTGGACTCGATATCAACGAAGAGATGTTCGATAAAGCAATCGAATACGGTTGCGATGCAATCTATAAAGCAAATAACGATTCGATAAAAAATATAATTGCATTTTCGAACGGATTGGGATGCGATGCCGTACTTATTACTGCAAGTACATCATCCAGCGAACCAATCGAGCTTGCACTTAAATTATCCAGGAAGAAAGGGAAAATAGTAATTGTCGGCGACGTGGGAATGAATATACCAAGAAGCCCTTTTTATGAAAAGGAACTCGACATAAAAATTTCATGCAGCTACGGGCCCGGCAGATATGATAATAATTACGAAATCGAAGGCGAAGACTATCCCCCGGCTTATGTTCGCTGGACTGAGAACAGGAATATGAAGGCAGTTCTCGATTTAATTGCACAAAATAAACTCGATGTGAAATCACTAACAACACACATCGTCCCGATTGAGGATGCCTCCACGGCTTATGAAATCATCACGGGCAAAACAAAACAAAAATATACAGGGATACTTTTACAGTATAAGGAACGAAAAGACGGTACTAAAAGGTCAGTTGTAATTAACAAAGAAATCGAACCGAAAGAGAATATTAAAATAGGGCTGGTCGGAGCCGGTTCCCATGCTCAATTTTATATAATCCCTAACCTGAAAGCACAAGACATTTTTCTCGCCGGATTGCCCTGTCTTATTGAATCGAGAGTAGCAAGAATTTCTTCTTTGTGTCCCTTCCTTCCGTCATATTTTTCCCACTTGGATTTGCCGGCTTTGACAAATTCGACGGAGACGAAATTATTCATTACTGCAACGCTACCT
>DAHXMP010000181.1 GCA_027371665.1 Bacteroidota bacterium
TTGGGAAGAAGCGGAAAATTGTTTGCTTACGAATACGAAAACATTAAGCCTGATATGGTAATTATCGGCAAGGCACTTTCAGGGGGGTTTTATCCCGTGTCTGCGGTATTATCAAGCAAGGAAATTCTCGGTGTTTTCAATCCCGGAGACCATGGCTCGACTTTCGGAGGCAATCCTCTTGCGGCGGCTGTGGCAAGGGCTTCGCTGAGAGTACTGTTCGACGAAAACCTAATCGAACGTTCTGCTGAAATGGGAGAATATTTTATGGGTAAACTGCGAACTATTAAGAGTCCTCATCTTTTAGAAGTTCGCGGTAAAGGCTTGTGGATCGGATTTGTGCTCGATACAAAAGCCCGTCCATATTGCGAGAAGCTTAAAGAAGAGGGGATACTTTGCAAGGAAACGCATGACAATGTCATCAGGTTTGCTCCTCCCCTCGTGATTAAAAAAGATGAGATAGACTGGGCTTTTAAAATAATAGAAAATGTTGTCAAATCATTGGATTGAAATAGAATGTTTTTTGATTGATTTTATGTGAAATATTTAGGTAATGTTATGAATTCTAAAAAGATTAAAGTTATTATTATCGGAGCGGCGGGAAGGGATTTCCACAATTTTAATATGATTTTCAGAGATAATCCAAATTATGAAGTTTTTGCTTTTACTGCGGCACAGATACCCGACATAGCAGGCAGGAAGTATCCGTCAGGGCTTGCCGGGAAACTGTATCAAAAGGGTATTCCAATATATGTGGAAGATGAACTCGAACACCTGATTAAAAAGCACAGTATAGATGAATGTATAATGTCATACAGCGACCTGTCATACGAGACGGTTATGCACATCGGTTCGAGGGTTAATGCCGCAGGGGCGAAATTTTCGATGCTCGGCTCACATCCGACAATGCTAAAATCAACTAAACCTGTAATTTCGGTAACGGCTGTACGTACCGGATGCGGCAAGAGCCAGACTTCGAGGGCAGTCGTGAGGGCATTGGCTGCAATGGGTAAGAAAGTTGCTTCGATTCGCCATCCCATGCCTTACGGCGATTTACTCAAACAGAAGGTTCAGAGATTTGCGAAATATGATGACCTGCTAAAGCAGAAATGCACGATTGAAGAAATCGAAGAGTACGAGCCGCATATAGCTATGGGGAGCATCATTTATTCAGGCGTTGACTACGAGGCGATTTTGCACCAGGCTGAAAAAGAAGCCGATATAATCGTCTGGGACGGAGGAAACAACGACATGTCATTCGTCGAGCCGGATTTGTCAATCGTAATAGTTGACCCGCTGCGTCCGGGGGATGAAATCGGTTATTATCCCGGCGAGGCAAACCTGAGAATGGCTGATGTTATCGTCGTCAACAAGGTTGATTCGGCTTACCCGGAAGATATTGATTACGTTCTCGAGAACTCGAGGGAAGTTAATCCGAAGGCTCAGATTGTGCTTGCCGCATCATCTTTGCTCGTTGACAATCCTTCGGTTATTCGCAATAAAAATGTATTGGTAGTAGAAGATGGGCCGACGCTTACTCACGGCGGGATGGACATAGGAGCGGGAACGGTTGCATCGAAGCGTTATGGTGCTAAAGAACTGATTGACCCAAGGCCTTATATAGTCGGCAAGCTGAAAGAAACTTTCAAAAAATATCCGGACATCGGTATTTTACTTCCTGCTATGGGTTACGGTGCTCAGCAGTTGAAAGACCTCGAAGCGACGATTAACAGGACAAAATGCGATTCCGTTGTTATCGGCACGCCGATTAATCTTTCGAGATATATAAATATCAGGAAGCCAAAAACGAGAGTTTATTATGAATTGACGGAGATTAGCAAGCCGACAATCGCAGAGCTTGTGGAGGAGTTTGTTTCGAAGAAGAAGAGATAATTTATCATTAAAAATGAAGAATGTGAAATGCAGGATGTAAAATGATGGTTTGATTTTGATTAAATAATTTTCAATTTTTGAATTTAGAATTTTCAATTAATTTTCTATGATTGAATTTTTAAAAAATATTACTAATTTTCACGCAAAGATGCCAAGCCGCAAAGGAACATAAAAAACATGTTTCAAAGAACGAACAGGACAATGATAAGGAAGGAAAAATGTAACTGCAAGAAAACGGTTATAAAATTGTTTTTGAATGGTTAAAAAAATAAATTTGGAAACTGATTTTGAATTAATTTTTTAAACCAGCATCTTTCATTATACCGTTTAATGTACCAATTGGTATATCCCAATAGTGAATCGGTACAACAACCATTTTGCCGTCAATCTTCTTATAAATTGCATGAGAACCGGATTGACGTGCAAAAATAAATCCGTTTTTTTCAAGAATTTTTATTAATTCCTTTGGTTTCACTCGGCAAGCTCGAGAGTTTGATGTGCAATTTCTTCTTCCATCAATTCTTCGAGATATATCTGAACGGCATCTTTGAGATTTTTCATTGCTTCGGCAATAGTTCTGCCGTGAGTGTGGCAGCCCGGAAGCTCAGGAGCCCAGGTATGAAATTCGTCGCCGTCACGTTCAATTTTAAATGTAATCATCTAACTCAATCATTAGTGAAAAAGTATAAAAAAGAAAACGATTTATTTGTCGTTCTATTTGAAAAATTCATAAGATACGGTTAAAAATGGTTATAAAATTATTTTGAATGGTTAAAAAAATATAATTGATAATTGACAATTGATAATTGTGGTGGGATTTTGATTAAGCATTTTCAATGCTTATTGACAGATGTTCAATCCCGAGGGGATTGTTTTTTTGTGGTTGCACAACTCCAGAGGAGTTTAATATCTGTAACAGGAAGAAAGCACTGAAAAAGCAACTCCGTAGCGGGTGCGGGGTTCAGGAGGGGGTGTTTTGGATGCCATAGTGAAAATACAGAGATAATAAACCTACGATTTAAATCGTAGGTTCAAATCAAGGTTATATTGGTGTACAAACCGTAGGGTTAACCCTATGGTTGATTATATAAGTTCTTCCACCACTTTGATTTCTTCTTCGGTTAAATGTCTGAACCGCAGATTGAACAGATTTACCGGATTTAGCAGATTTTTCATAATTTCCCTTCTCCTTCCACTACTTTGATTTCTTCTTCGGTTAAGCCGTAGAGTAAGTAAACAAGACGATTTATAGCTTTATCAGTATTTTCGATATACTTTTCTAGATATTCACTCTCATATTTTGTAGCTGATTGTTTGTCTTTATTTGCTTTCAACATTCTATCAACTAATTCAATAATACGTTCCTGCCATGCTATTTCGTCATGATTTTTAGGGTCAATTTGTTTAATAGGAATTTCCCTGACTTGTCCAATTCTTATTTTCGGAAAAATATCGGTATCGGCTTTAAAATTATATTCATAATAATATTGAATAAGATTTGAATTAATCAAAGCTAATAAATATTTCAAATTTATTTTATCAGTTCTTATACAATATAAGCTTCTGTTTGTGATTAATTTATTTTCATCATATACTGCTGTAATTCTATTACCTGTCTCTCTTATTACAATCTTTGGATTTAAAAAAATCTCCTTTTTCTTTTTATACTGTTTAAATATTTTATTGCTTATAAAACTGATTTTTTTAATTTCATATCGTGAAATATCTTCACCAAATAAAATTTCAGTTGAATTAGCACATTCATCTATTGCTTTATCACGTCCAATTTCTAATCCTCTTGTTATTGAAATCAAATCTTTTAACAGAACATTATTTCCTAATATTTTATCACAAATATTTTGAGTGCCATAGATGAAATGATGATTTTGAAAAATTTC
>DAHXMP010000183.1 GCA_027371665.1 Bacteroidota bacterium
TAAATTTTTAATTTTCATTATTTAAATGAAAATATTTCAGGATTTTTGATTAAGAGGAATGAACGACTAAGGATATTTTAAAATTATTTAAAGTGGTAAACGAATTTTCGTTAATATTTAATGTAAGATTAAAAAACAATTGAAAATTAAATTTTGAAAATTCATTGGAAATTGAAAATTTTAAATTATAAATTTTGGTTGAAATATTGATAATATATTTATAAAGAGAGCATTTCACTTTAAATCGGAGTCATTATGAATTTTAAATACATACTTTATTTTACATTATTCCTTGCATTAATCCTCATTTTAGGATGTAATAAAAATCAACCAACTGAAGTCGCTAAGCCAACTGATTCTACATTTACTTATACAGACCGGCTGTGCGACCCGGATTTCGAATATTGGAAAGTCATCTATGGAACAACTAATGACTCATTATACGAAGACCCAATCGGTAACTGGTGGACGACCCTGAACAAAATAAGGCTTCTCGGGGGCCCCGTAACAGCAACGAAAACTACCGATGCACATTCAGGCAAATATGCACTCAGGCTAGAAACGATGAGCTACGGCTCTTATGTCATAACCGGCTTGCTGATGACAGGTGTATTCGACCTTAATATGCCCGGTTATGTCGTTCAAGGGAAGCCCTTCACTGCGAAACCAAGCAAGTTTTCCGGCTATTTCAAATATTTCCCTGCAAACCATGACACATGCTCGTTTTACATCGGAATTTACAGGTTTAACCCAACATTAATGCAGAGAGACACGATTGCCGAAGCATACCTTGCCGTGAGCGACACAGTCCCTCAATACAAATTCTTCGAGATGAATTTGGATTATAGAATGCAGAATGTTGAACCGGACACGATGAATATTGCGATTATTTCGAGTGCCGGGGGAGAGGATTACAAAGGCAACGGCTCGCCCCAGGTCGGCTCTGCCCTTTATATAGATGATTTATCTCTCGAATTATTAAAGGGGGGAGTTATCAGATTATTCGACAATAAATGTATGAAATGACGAGATAAAAATATAAATTCTTATATATTAAAGGTTTAATGTTAAAAGAATATCTCAAAAAAGTTCAGGAAACCGCTTGCCAGGGAGATGCAAGAGAAGAAAGCTTCTATCCTGCTTTGGAATTGCTTCTGAAAAACTATTCGAATGAAGAAGGGCAAAAGAAAATCCATATAACTACGCTTCCGAAAAAAACAGAAGCAGGCAATCCTGACTTTCGCATCTGGGATGGTTCTTTTCATATAATAGGATATATCGAAGCTAAAACTCCCGGCACAAACCTCGATCTGATTGAAACAAGCGAACAACTGAAACGCTATAGAAATACATTTCCCAATCTCATACTAACGGATTTTTACGAATTCCGGCTATATAGAAATAGTGAAAGAATAGACTCTGTAACTATTGGCAGGCAATTCATAGCATTAACATTAAAAACCACACCGGTTGCCGAGAATGAAGAAAAGTTCATGACATTGCTCTGGAAATTTTTCGATTTTCTCCTTCCAAAAGTTTTTACGGCTGAATCACTTGCGGTCGAATTAGCAAAAAGGACGCGGTTTCTGAGGGATGAAGTGATTTCCAGGGAGTTGGAAGAAGAAAAGGAAGGCAAAGGCAAACTTTATGGCTTCTACGATGCATTTAGAAGATATTTAATCGCAAATTTGAAGGAAGATGATTTTGCTGACATTTATTCGCAAACCGTAACTTATGGCTTATTCGCTGCCAGAACACGTTCCAACAACGGTTTTAACCGGAAGCTGGCGTTCGACCTCATTCCTCAAACAATCGGCATTCTCCGCGATTTATTTCAATTTATATCTTTTGGAAACCTTCCCAAACAAATGGAAGTCATAATTGACGATATAGCCGAGGTACTGCATGCCGCCGACGTTAATAATATTTTGCATAACTATAATCGCGCTGGTAAAGGCGAAGACCCTATCGTTCATTTTTACGAAACTTTTCTTAATGTTTATGACCCCGAAACCCGCGAACGGCGAGGTGTTTATTATACTCCGGAACCTGTCGTCAGATACATTGTCCGAAGTGTTCATGAATTATTGAAAACTCATTTTGACTTAAATGACGGTCTGGCAAGCGAAGGAGTTACTCTTCTCGACCCGGCGGCAGGAACCCTGACATTTCCCGCAGAGGCAATCAGGCTTGCCGTTAAAGAGTATGCGGATAAATATGGCACCGGCGGTTTGAGCAGATTTATCGGCAGGCAAATCCTCGAAAACTTCTATGCTTTTGAACTAATGATAGCACCTTATGCCATAGGGCATATTAAAATAAGTTTCCTCCTCGAGGAATTCAATTATAAGATGAAGGAAGACGAGCGGTTTAAGCTCTATCTCACAAACACACTCGATATGGAAGATTTGTCTCAAACTCAGATTCCAGGCCTTGAATCGCTAAGCACGGAAAGCCATAATGCAGTCAAAGTAAAAAAGAGCGAGCCTATCCTGGTCGTTATCGGCAATCCTCCTTATAGCGGTCATTCTGCAAATAAAAACGAATGGACAGAAAAAATTTTGAAGGAAGATATTGACGGTGCATCGAATTATTATACAGTTGACGGCGAACCTCTCGGGGAGAAAAACCCAAAGTGGCTCCAAGATGATTATGTAAAATTCCTTCGCTTTGCTCAGTGGAAAATTCACATAGCAGGAAGGGGAATTGTCGGCATGATTACTAACCACAGCTACCTCGATAATCCAACATTCCGCGGCATGAGGCAAAGCCTTATGAAAACATTTAATGAAATTTACATTATAGATTTGCACGGCAACAGCCTGAAAAAAGAAACTGCTCCCGACGGCAGTAAAGATGAAAATGTATTTGCCATAAGGCAGGGGGTAAGCATTACAATTTTTGTCAAAATTAAAAATAAAAAAGGTTGTAAAGTTTATGTGAACGAATTGTATGGGCTGAGGAATCATAAATATAATTGGCTCGACAATACGAAATTTTCAAAAAAGAATTATGTTCAGATTGAGCCTTACAAGCCCTTTTACCTTTTTAAAGAAGACAAAACCAAAGATATAAAGCATTATCTTCAATGGCTCAGTGTCCCCGATATATTTCCCGTTAACAGCGTTGGTGTCGTTACTGCGAGGGATGATTTTGCAATTGATTTCAACGAAGAAAATCTTAAACGAAGAATAAATCAATTCAGGAACCTCAAATTAGACGATGAAATTATTTCTGCTGCTTATAAATTAAAAAGTACCGGAGCCTGGAATTTAGCTGAAGCAAGAAAATTGGTTTCGGAAGATTTTAAATGTGAAGATAATTTTCATTCGATTCTTTATCGTCCATTCGATATGAGATATATTTATTATTCTGATTCTATCGTTGAAAGAAGCAGGAGGGATGTTATGCAACATATGTTGAAAAATAATAATTTGGGATTGATAACTATCAGGCGTTCAAGAAGCCCCGAAGAATGGAGATATGCATTCATCACAAGTACAATAATTGCAGGGGCAACATCAATAACCTCTCTCGATATAAATTATCTCTTTCCTCTTTATCTTTATAAATTGCCTGAGAAACCAAAGGAAGAAAAAAAATCCCGGGGAGGAAGCAGCCTCAAAACGATGATGCTTTTCGAGCCTTCAGCCGGCTATAATGCATCGCAAAAAGTTCCGAATATTTCTTCTGACATTCTTGAACAACTATCAAAAATATATAAAAAGAAGCCAACACCGGAGCAGATTTTGTATTATATTTATGCCATTTTGTATTCGAATGTTTACCGGAAAAAATATGAACCGTTTTTAAAAATTGATTTTCCTCGCATTCCATTTACATCTGATTTAGGGCTTTTCAAAAAACTAAGCAAACTCGGCAGCGAGCTTTCAGACTTGCATTTATTAAATGCTCAAATAATCGGTAACCCAATATCAAAATTTCAGGGAAATTCAAAAAATGACAGAATCGAAAATATTTATTATGACGAAAAGCAACAAAGAGTTTATATTAATATAGAAAAGTATTTTTCAAACATTAAACCTGAATTATGGAATTATTATATTGGCGGCTACCGGGTTCTCGATAAATTTTTAAAAGACCGAAAGGACAGGATTATGGATAATCCCGAAATATATAGCAGGATAATAACAGTTATTTACCGTACTATTGAGTTACAGAAAATAATTGATGAAATATATGGTGAAATTGAAAAAAATTTAATTATATTTTAACAAATGTTAAAGTACATTTGCATATTGTTCCTGTTAATTAAGGGGGTATTTTCTTACGCCCTAGACAAAGACTTTACCTACGGTGCGATGGGCGGTGTGATTTTCGGTGGACCTATACCCGTTAAATCGGCAGACAATTACAAAGGCTCTCCTCTTTTCGGTCCTTATTTCGGAATGTATTTCGATTTTAAATTGAACGACAACTTCAGCCTACATCCTGAAATTTCACTTGCTATTAAAGGCGTCGAATACAACGGCCAATTCCGCCGCGATACGATTGTACAAACGGTCATAAACGGTCAGAACGGCTGGGTGCCGACTTTTTACGTTGCCCACATCAGCGGGAGCATTTCTCTCGTCTATCTCGACATACCAATTTTCTTAAATTATAATTTGACCGGCTCTACAAATTTATTTACAGGTACGCAAGCTTCCATTCTTCTCGGGGGCAGCAATCCTATTAAAGCAAGGATCGTGATTGGCGAGGGCGGGCTTTATAACGATAGCACGACTTATCTTGACGGTTACTCCAATGTTCGTCCTTTTGAAGTTGGATTTTGCTTCGGAGGTTCCCAAAAAATTACCGAAGATTTAACTTTTACTTTTTATGGTACCCGCTCATTTATTCCATTCTATAAAGCAGGCACGATGCAAAGTAATGACATTAACACAGGAAATCTTTATAATACTTATTTTGTAGTCTCAATATCTTATTTATTTTGATAGATATTTTTATTATTCAAAATTTATATACAATCGCATTTACGTTCATGCCAGCTCCTACAGATGTTAATACTGCAATATCGTCTTTATTAATGTTTTGACAATCCAGCTTCCCTTTCAGCATCAAATCGAGTAGTGTTGGAAGAGTTGCTACCGAACTGTTTCCAAGCCATGATATGGTCATAGGCATAACATTTTCTATCAGCATCTGTTCCATATTGCTGATTCCAAACAAATCAAAAAGCCGTTTAAGTATTTCTTCATCCATTTTGTTATTTGCCTGGTGAATAAATACTTTTTTTATGTCTGACAGAGATACACCTGATTTATCAATTGTTTCCTTAACCAATCCTGGAACGACTTGCAGAGCATATTTATAAAGGCTGTGTCCGTGCATTTTAAGAAAAAGCTGATTGTCATGATAATCGGGATTATATGATTTGTCCATCCATAGCATATGGCTGTGAGTAATTGTGTCTGAACGTGACTTTTGAGAAAGAACACCAATGGGCGTATCGCTTTGCACAGCGTCAAAAATGACAGCACCGGCACCATCGGAATAAATCATACTGTCCCGGTCGTGAGGGTCTGAAACGCGCGAAAGAATTTCTGCTCCAATGATAAGTGCCCTTTTACAGAATCCGGATTTAATATATGAGTTTGCCTGAATCACTCCCTGGAGCCAGCCTGGGCAGCCAAAGGGCAGGTCGCAGGCAACAGTATAAGGATTTTCGATTTTCAAACTTGCTTTTACTCTTGCTGCAATACTCGGGACCATTTCACTCCTTGGATTGTCCTTGCGGACATCTCCGAAATTATGTGCAACAATAAGATAGTCAATTGTTTCCTTGTCAATGTTTGATGATTCCAATGCCTTTTGAGCAGCAGAGAAAGCGATATCGGAAGTTACAACATTATCTTCGGCCCATCTGCGCTCTTTAATTCCTGTTATTTCTTCAAACTTCTTAATGGTATCATGATTATTCGAAATCTTTTTACCGGATGAATCGTAAAATTCATTTTTTAAAAAGTCCTCGTTTTTTACTATACGTGGTGGTATATATGAGCCGGTTCCGGCAATTATAGTCCAAATCTTAGAGTTCATAAGCTTATTACAGGGAAAATAGAATACAAATTAAAATAAAAAATTTTTATTCAATAACAAAAATAAGCAGAAATTTTATAGGAATTATAGCATAATTTGTAATCTAACTAATATAAACTGGTTTGAAACACAAGAAAAGAGCCGTTGAAGTAGTGCTTAAGTTTGAAGATTTTGAATTGTTCTACCTCTTTTTTATTGAAAACTCGGGATATGTTTATCATAATTGATTTTTCTGTTTCGGCATTATCACAAGGTAAAAGAAAATTCAATGTGTCATCTTCAATTTCAGGATACTTTTTAGGATTTAAGATATTACCTTCGGCTTTTACTTCAGTCATTATCCTGAATCTGAGTTTAACAGATGCTTTGTCAACGGTTCTAACTTTGCTGAAATTTTCCTGTTCTGAAAATAATTTGTGAATAAGAGTTCTGACTTCCTGTGAAATTTCTGTGTTAGTATCTTTTAAATTGTCATTCAATACCTGCATGAAAGAATCACTAATCAAGTCACCAATTTTGATTGTTTCAAAGAAAGCCCCGCTAACCAGGCAAACCTTTGTATGTTCTTTCCTTCTGCCTCTGATTAAATAAAAGACGTCTCTGATAGGTAATGAATAAACATCGTTGCCTGCATCTTCCATTTGTTTGTATATACTGCTTTTTTCTCCGGAAATTATTCTTGAGATATCTTTTAACTTTGTTGGTATAGTTGAATTAAAGGATGATACAGAATATGATATACTATCTTTTAACTCAATAAGTTCGCCGCCTGTAAAGTTTGATTTATCCTTATTTAATTTAATTGCCATATCAGGAAAAACACCAACCCTCCGGCTTGAGAGCATTGATTCATCAAATGGAAAACCATCAAGTTTTTTAACCTGAGAGAAATATTGCTTATTTAATACTAATGATTTGAAAAAGTGATAAATTGAGAACATAAAAATCATTCAAATAATGTTTTAACTTTTTGTCCGGATTTTGTTTCTTCTATTTTATTATCTATAGTCCAAATTTTATCAAGGTTTTCTGTGTTAACATAATCTTTATGATATTTTTGAATATTATC
>DAHXMP010000193.1 GCA_027371665.1 Bacteroidota bacterium
CAAAAGCAGTGGATTTGGATTGTTCCTTAGTGTTGGTTTTTCTATAAATAATATTAACCGCTATCCTAAATAACAATACTAAAACAGCTATTAGAATGAAAAAATAATAATAATATGAAAAATTATTCGGGTTCATTATGAAAAGATAAAATACATTCGAGACAATAAAATATATACCACACAAAACAAAAGGAACAATCCAAATCCACTGCTTTTGTAATAAATCAGTACGTTCTTTCGGAAAATACAAAGTATGCCTGTTAAGCATAGGAAGACCGATTGCTATACAGACTGAAAGAGTTATAAATTGCATTCTTGTTAACAGGTCTTTGTCAAGGAAAAACCTTCCTTCAATACCGTTGTAAACAACGAATGCCATCAATATAAAAGTCAGGCTTATCAATCTTGCCGGCATAATTGCAGGCCTGCGAAGTCCGATAAATAATCCCAAAGAATAAAAAGCAAGACATTCTAAAAAAATAAATAAATAATTAAATGATACCCCGATTTTTGCAAGCTCAACGTTTAGAGAAACTATATGGTTATTCCTGAGAACCTTATAGTGGAGTACATCTTCACTTTTATTATCACGTAAATATCTGTCTGCATCGAATCCATCATCGAATGTTTTACCATTTATTGAAAAAAGATAATCCCCTGCTTTCATACCAGCTCTGTCCGAACCACCTCCATTAGCCACACCAACTATCGGAATAGCAGACTTCAATTGAATGAAAAAATCATTAGGCAAATCCTTTTTCCTGACACAAAACTTATGGTATCTGACAGGAAGTGTATTATTAAGAAAACCTATTGTCAACAAGGTCGAATCCTGAAAAGAATTAATTATTTGGGCAAGACGATTTGAATCCTGTACTTCAGTTTTATTTATTGTTATAATAAGACTACCCGTTTTCGCACCGTTTACCGGGATATAATTCGATTTTTCCGGTTTACTTGTATCAGGCAAATTACCTGTTATGTCTTTCGTCAAATATAACTTAGCAGGTAATGTTACCCATTGATTTTCATCGGTGGTAGATGTTACCATCCTGATAAAACTCAAAAATGACAAGGTAATTAGAAATCCGCCAATAACAATAATTAACAATCGAAAGTAGTTAGGATTATTTTCTGGATTTGTCATATTGCACCTAATTTATTTCATTATAATATTAGTTTACGTAATTTTTATAAATAAGGTTTCATAAAAAAAACAAATAAATCAGAATTACATAGTTAAATTTGTAAAAATTTTTCAAATTGTTATAATAAAAAATGGATGCAAAAAAAATTCTGCAAAAATTAAATCAGCATAGTAATCCTGAGAATGCAGCCGGAATGGCACACTTCGGCATTAATCCGGAAGGTACCTTAGGCATCTCGATGCCGGTAATAAGGCAAATGGCAAAAGAAATCGGTAAAAGCCATGAACTTGCCACTGAACTCTGGGAAAGCGGTATCCACGAAGCAAGAATACTTGCGTCACTGGTTGATATCCCTTCCGATGTTACTGCCGTACAGGCTGATAAATGGGTTTCTGAATTTGACTCGTGGGATGTCTGCGACCAATGTGTTATGAACCTCTTAGACAAAACTCCTTTTGCAGATAAGAAGGCAATTGAATGGAGCAGGAGATATAAAGAATTTGAAAAACGCGCCGGTTTTGCAATGATGGCTTCTCTTGCAGTTCATGACAAAAAAGCGGGTAATGAAATGTTTGAATCTTTCTTGCCGATAATTATAAATGAAGCGGATGACGATAGAAATTTTGTGAAGAAAGCTATTAACTGGGCTCTCAGGCAAATAGGAAAACGTAATGAATTTCTGCATAAATCAGCAATGAAGACTGTCATTGATATTATGAATAAATTTCCTGATTCAATATCAGCCCAATGGATTACTAAAGACGCTTTAAAAGAACTCACTAATCCCAAGACATTTGAAAGAATGAATAAGAAAAGGCAGCATTATGAAAAAATTGTTTAATCCCTATATTCTCACTTTATCCCTTGTGTTTGTAATCATAGCTTATACTATTAATTCATGCAAGGAAAAAGCTAAAGAAATTCCTCCAAAAAGTGACTCTGTTTCACAATCAACCGAGGAAAAGAAACAGCTAATACTTTCAAATCTTAACGAAACACTTCATAAAGATTCATCGAATATGGAGGTATGGAACAAAAAAGGTATTCTACTCGTAACAATGAACCGCCCGAAAGAAGCCCTTCAATGCTTCATCAAAGCAACCGAATTAAATCCCGGCGTTGCTGAAAACTGGTATGACAAAGGAACTATGGAAAATATCCTCGGCAACAACAAGTACGCTGTTATATCTTTTGACAAGGCAATCAGTATTGATAAATTTCATTATAAAGCCTACTATAATAAAGGACGTGCACTTGACGAACTGGGAAAACATCAGGAAGCTATTAATGCATACGACGAAGCAATTAAGATTTATCCCAACTATGACAGTGCATGGACTAACAAAGGTATTTCCTTGTCTGTCCTTGGAAACTACGATGATGCTATGAAAGCATACGACAAAGCGCTCGAAATCAATCCCAAATTCGGTGATGCTTATTACAACAAGGCTCTTCTCCTGACTGTATTGAAAAAGTATGATGAAGCTCTCACTTGCTATTATAAAGACGTAGAGTACAATCCGGGTAATAAAAACGCATGGGGAAATATGGGAAATTTACTTTCAAATCTCGGAAGATATGACGAAGCTGTCAATGCTTTCGATAAGGCTATAGCTCTCGATTCCGCAAATGTAGATTATTGGAACAATCTCGGAATTGCACAATCCGGTAAACAAAAATTCGATGAAGCGATTAAAGATTTCAAAAAAGCACTTAATCTTAACCCCAAAAACGACAAAACCTGGTATAATCTGGGAAATACTTATCTAAATAATAAAAATTCCGATGATGCAATCGTTGCCTTCAAAAAGTCCATTGAAATTAACCCGGACAATGATAATACATGGAACAATCTTGCAACAGTATACCTGGCTTTGAACAAATATGACGAAGCTATGAATGCTTACTCAAAGTCGCTGATTCTTAATCCAAAAAACAAAAATGCATGGTATAACCGCGGGATAGGATTGTTCAGGGAAAAAAAATATGTGGATGCAATGAAATGTTTTTCTAATGTGATTAATCTGAATCCGCAAGATGCACGACCATACTATCTCCGGGCTTGTATATATTCTATGACAAATGAAAAGAAGAAAGCCCTCTCAGAATTAGGAACAGCCCTTAAGCTTGCACCACAGTACAAAGAAAGGCTTGGTAAGGATGAATATTTCAAAAATCTGTGGGATGATAAGAACTTTCAGAAATTAGTTAGGTAGGGCATTTCCACAATTTGAATTTTATTTGCACTCAGCATATAAATCTGAATCAATCGAACAAATTTTGTTTTCCAAAATAGAATTGTTTGGAACCAAATAGTTCCCTGATGAGCAAACAAATAGTTTCTCACTATAAGGAATTAATAATTCATAAAAGACAATCAGTATCTTCTAGGAGGCTTCCTGTCGCGGTCGCGGTCACGGTCACGGGAATCATGACGACGGTTACCGCTCCTGCTGCCACGGTGCGAATTATTCCTATAATCGTCGTTTTCCTCGGGCATTCCCTCAGGCCTTGGCAGAAGTGCTTTTCGGCTGAGCCGGTACTTGCCGTCGGGAGTTATTTCGAGAAGCTTAACTTCGATTTTATCCCCAACCTTAAGCACAGCCCCGATGCTTTCTGTTCTTTCATGGGCAAT
>DAHXMP010000139.1 GCA_027371665.1 Bacteroidota bacterium
TGTTAAAAGCGATTTTATTTTCATAAAAATCCTCATCTAAATGTGCGGAAGGGTCCCATGCACCGAATTGTAAATCAATGGGCATGATTTCACCCATATCGAGTGCGAGTGGTTTATTCAAATCGAGTGTCAGTTTTCTAAACAGCCCTCTGATATATTCAAAATTTGTCTGAATGCGGTTAAAGAATTTATCAAGTGTTGTGTCGGAGTTAATAAAGTTATCTGAACAGAATTTTGTAAATTCATCATTTGTTCCGTCTTTTTCCTGCCAGAAAGTAGCAGCCTGTTTAACACCTTTTTCAATTCTTATCTTGTTTGCTTCTCCATATTTTTCAATAATAGTTTTGATGGTATTATCAATTGTTGATTGTACTATAGAACTCATTTTTGGCTCTTGAGATTGTTGTACATTTTCGACCTTTTTGCAATTTGTTATTAAAAGTAATGATAGTGCTGATAATAACAAGAAAATATTTTTCATATTTTATCTCCTTAAATGAGAATACAAATTATTTGTTAAAAAATTAAATTAAAATTTACGATTTTTTTAATTAGAAAATAAATACATAAGGAATAATTACCTGTTTTTAAACAGGATATAATCGAATAATATTTCTTAAAAATAGATGTTAAACAATAAACTAATTAATCACTTAAGAAAAGAGAAAGGACATCTTCAGGTTTTAAATTAGCCTGTGCCCCGGATGCTTGTTCTGCAAAAGTGGGTGATTGTGTATGACTCAATTCGATTAAAGCTTCCTGGTAGGTATCAATTGGAGCTGAATCAGCACGGCTCAGAGGGTGAATATCGTCCACTTGAATATTATTCTCCAGCTTTTTTATAGCTGATAGCATGATGTCTTTTTGCCATTTTGTATAAGGAAGATGTACATCAGATACAGCATTTTCTTTCTTCACGGTTTTTGTAATATCCTCTAATCCTTTGGCAGATGCCGGCTCAACTGAATTCTCCTGGTTAACTGTTACCTGTGTGACATTCATGATATTCCTTCATTTTTTAAGTTAAAAGTATAAATTTAATTATATCAACAAGCTATAAATAACTAAATCTGTACCAAGCTTTATTTTTTTTAATTAAACTGAAAATATTATAACAAAAATTATTATATTGATAATGAAACATAAAATAAATTTCTTGTTTTTGATTTTGATAGAGCTTAATTTTAAATACATGATTGTTAATTATTCGGGGGTTTTATGAAATTATTACTACTATTTTTTTCAATTTTATTAGTATTTCCGGCTTGTTCACCACAGGAAAAAGAATTGACTGCAGATGAAATTGCAAAAGAAAAGCAAGCCATTATCAAAGTCATTAATGACTATAACAAAGCAACTGAGGAAAAGAATTGGTCTGAGCTTGTCCCAACACTTGCGAGCGAGGTCATTTTCTTTGGTACAGATTCTAATGAGGTAATCAAAACGTTTGATGAGTACAAGGAAAAATTATTAAACCAGTGGAAATTGTTCGATAAGCAAAAATATGGGAAAATGACCGATGTATCCATTATGATGGACAAGAATGCGACTTTAGCTTCGATTATCTATGGCATACCATTCGATGTAACTGTCGGAGATAAATCCGCTCATTTATTTTTAAGAATGCAGAGAACCTTAAAAAAAGAAAATGAA
>DAHXMP010000196.1 GCA_027371665.1 Bacteroidota bacterium
AAAATTTTATTTCTTATTTTATTTATATAGAATCTAAAAATGTTTACTATATTGTCAGTCTGTGCGAAGTCGAAGACTGATTAGCTCATGGTTTTCATACTTCGACTTCGCGCAATAGGACAAAAACTTCATAGACTCAATATAATTTTATCGTATATATCCTTATAATGTATTGTAAATTAAATAAAACCCGCCAAGTATTACCAATACACCACATACCTTTTTGATATAAATTGTTGTTCTTGAGTTTTCTGACCAATTCAGATATTGTTGAACTTTTTTCATTAATGTCCCGGCAATAACTATAACTGAAGCATGCCCTATTGAAAAAGCAACCAACAAGCTTACAGCCAATACCCAATTGACCGATGAAACCTCGAAAACAACGCCGAGAATAGGAGCCATAAATGCAAATGTGCAAGGCCCGAGGCCAATTCCAAAAATTAAACCGAGAACTAAAGCAGCAGGTAATCCCTTAAACCGCACTCCACTGATTCTGGCACCATCCCAGGGTAAACGAATCAAATCCATAAGATAAAGTCCGACTGCAAAGAAAACAATTGCTACAATATAATTACCTGTTTTGCCGATATCCCCCATGAGATGCCCCATAGCTAAAGTAATTCCACCGATAATTGCTATGGTAATTAATATACCTCCGCCAAAGACCAATGATAAACTGAATGTTCTTTTCATGCTTATCTGTCCCTGCGAGCTAAGGAACCCGATAATTAACGGGATACTCGAAAGATGACATGGACTAAGGATTATGCTCAGCATGCCCCATGCAAATGCTGAAAATACAGCTAACCAATAGTTGCCATAAAGTAATTCGCTTAAAAAATTAAAAACATTTTCTATCATATCATTTTATCATTTTTGGTTTTAAACCTTTTGATTTAAGGAATCTGTCAATTTCAGCTTCAGGATAATAACCCTCGTGCCTTTTTATCTCCTTACCTTTTGAATCGAGAAAAATTTGAGTTGGTATTAGCCTAATTCCATATTCTTGTGCTTTATCCTTGTTTTCCTGCTTCCAGACATCATAAAAAATTATCTTTAATTGCTCGCCATATTTATTCTCGAGGGATTTCATTACTGGCTGCATTTTTCTGCAAGGTATGCAGCTCACAGAGCCAAGTTCAATGAATGTAATTTTTGGTTTTTCTTTTTCTTTAGAATCAGTGTTTACAGTCATTACAATTGATAAAATAATCACTACAATCAAAAAAATAATATTTTTCATATCACATAGCTCCTCTGATAAATTCTAAAATTTGAGAATCTTTAGGCACATACCCTACGCTTACAACCTTTTCGTTAATAACCAGGCCGGGTGTCATCATAATGCCATATTTCATAATTTCCTGCAGTTCGGAAACTTTTTGAATTTCGGCATCAATCGCATTAGATTTTATTAATTCCCTCACCTTGTTTTCAAGATAAACACATTTTGAACAACCTGTCCCAAGAATTTTGATTATCATAATTACACCTCAAAACTTATTTTACTTTATAAATGCATTAATTTCATCTATGATATATTTTCTGAATTTTTGATAGTCAGATGAATACTCCCAGATTTTATCGAGGTTCTTCCACATAACTTCTTTTCCGTCAATTTTTTTACTTAGAATAAGTGTTTGAACATCGAACTTATAATCATCCTGGAAGTGTTCGTTTTCCGATTGCTGAAAATCAATGGATTTAAATATAAGCGAACTGTCCGCCAATTTTTCCATGTATTGCGTATTCAGAGTATTTTTTATATAATCTTCAATTGTCAGGCATCCATGACAACGAGTAGTAGCATGGAAATACAGAACATCAACTTGAGTTTCATTGCCTGAACAATACAAACTCCTTGAAGGAAAATATAAAAACAAAAGAATAAAAAAATAAATAAGAAAATTTTTCATTGCGTTGCTCCATTGAAAATTTATTTTATTCACCAAATTGATAATTATCTCATAAATTATCGCTTATTTAAAAAATCATATTAAACAAGAATCCGACAATCATAATACCAATCGCCACTATCCCAACGAAAGTAAATATTAAAGGATATTTTAGGACCTTTTTTAATATTATTGTTTCCGGCAATGACAAACCAATTACAGCCATCATAAAGGCAAGTGAAGTGCCTAAAGAAGCACCCTTTTCGAGCAGAACTTGGACTATCGGAATAATCCCCGCTGCATTTGAATACATTGGTACTCCTAATAATACTGCCAAAGGAACTGTATACCATAATCCTTTACCCATAAACGAAGCCATGAAGTCCGCAGGCACATACCCATGGGCACCCGCTCCGACTGCTATACCGAAAATAATATAAACCCATACCTCAGATACGATTTCCCTGACTGCCGCAAAACCGGCTTCTATCCTATTGTTGAAAGTTAGTTTTTCTTCTCCGGTCTCCAATTTGCCGGCTTTAATTTGATATACCCATTCTTCGACCCATTTCTCCAATTTTAATCTGCCGATAACCCACCCGGAAAATATAGCAATGAATAAACCGGTAAAAACATAGATCAAAGCAGTTTTCCATCCGAATAAACCAAATAGAAGTACGACAGCTACTTCATTTATCATAGGAGCTGCAATCAGAAATGAGAAAGTTATTCCCAATGGAATGCCGGATTCTACAAAACCAAGAAACAAGGGAATAGCGGAACAGGAACAAAACGGTGTAACAATACCAAGTGAGCTTGCCATGATATTACCAACGAATAAAGGCTTGCCTTCAAGTGCTTGCCTAGTTTTTTCAGGTGTAAAATAGGTCCTGATAATACCAACTGCAAAAACAATCAGGGTCAATAACATTAAAACTTTCGGTACTTCAAAAAGAAAAAATCTGACAGACTCCGTCAGGTGATTGCCTTTTTCCATTTTGAAAATATTATTTACAATATAATTTGAAGCGGATTCAAGGTAAATATAGATAAACACCCAAAGTGGAAAAACCAGAACCGGGTATAATATTTTGTTTTTTGCTTTTTTAATTTTATAAACATCAATTGCTTCGGGATTATCTTGCATATTATTTTCCTGTTTCCAAAAAATATTCTTCTTTTTATTTTTCATTAAAATATTTCTTCTTAAGCCACAAAGCAACATTTACTAAACTTATTAATGCAGGAACTTCCACAAGCGGCCCTATAACCGCAGCAAAAGCTTCTCCTGAGTTAATACCGAAAACTGCTACCGCTACTGCAATCGCAAGCTCGAAATTATTGCTTGCCGCAGTAAATGACAGTGTCGCTGTCTTTGAATAATCCGCCCCGACTTTTTTCCCCATATAAAATGAAACAAAAAACATAATGACAAAATAAAGTAATAATGGTATGGCAATCCTCACCACATCGAGCGGAATTTTTACTATATATTCACCTTTGAGCGAAAACATAACGACTATCGTGAAGAGCAGGGCTATCAACGTGAGCGGGCTGATTTTCGGTATAAATTTCTTATGATACCATTCCTTGCTTTTTAATTTTATCAGTGTAAATCTCGTAATTATACCCGCAATGAATGGTATTCCCAAATATATGAAAACGCTCTTTGCTATCTGGCTTATCGTTACATTAACGCTGAATGACTGCAATCCGAGCCACTTCGGCAGCACGGTGATAAAAACATAAGCATAAACTGAGAAAAATAAAACCTGGAAAACCGAATTGAATGCGACAAGACCCGCTGCATATTCCGTATCTCCATTTGCAAGCTCGTTCCATACGATTACCATTGCGATACATCTTGCAAGTCCGATCATTATCAATCCAGTCATATAATGAGGATAATCCCTTAAGAATAGTATAGCAAGCAAAAACATGAGTATTGGGCCAACAATCCAGTTCTGCACAAGCGATAAAGTCAATACTTTAATATTTCTAAACACATCGCCTAATTCTTCATACCTGACTTTTGCAAGGGGAGGGTACATCATTAATATAAGCCCGATAGCTATAGGGATGTTCGTTGTACCACTTTGGAAATGATTCCAGAAGCCTACTATACTTGGAATTAAATAACCTGAGAATACTCCTGCGAACATCGCAAGAAATATCCACAAAGTCAGAAATCTATCTAAGAAAGACAACTTTTTTATAGTTACTGCCATCAAAACCCTCTTTTAAAAAATTATTTCTTTACGCCAATTACCGTAATACTCACTATAGGATTAGAATGTTTTTTGAATTCCTCAATCTCCTCCAAATCAATATAATTCATCAGTAAGCTCGATGGAACCGTGATATTTTTTTCTTTTACTATTTCAACTTTGCCGAAACCTGCTTTATTAATGATATTGATATAATCATCTTTCATCAATGCTCCCGCTATACATCCCGCATACATTGCCGCCGCTGACCTGAGATTCGGATGCAGTTCGGCATTCAGCACAATATCCGATACGCAGAACCTGCCTCCGCTTTTGAGCACTCTCTGAATTTCGGAAAAAGCTTTCTCCTTATCGGGAACAAGATTGAGAACGCAGTTGCTTATTACGACATCTACCGAATCGTCTTCGACAGGCAGGGCTTCTATTTCACCGAGCCTGAACTCTACGTTTTCAAATTTAAGCTTAGCATTGTTCCCATTCGCCTTATCAATCATATCCTGTGTCATGTCAATTCCGATGACCTTCCCGGCTTCACCCGCATACCTTCTTGCGATAAACACATCATTACCGGCACCAGAACCCAAATCGAGAACGGTATCGCCTTTTCTTATCTGTGCATATTCTGTCGGCAAACCGCATCCCAAACCTAAATCGGCATCGTCGAAATATCCTTCTATTCCTTTGTAATCGTCGCTCATTATGGAATAATCGAGAGTGTAAGGAGCAGAACCGCAGCAGCACCCTGTTCCGGCTTTTTGTTCCGAGGCTTGTCTTGCGATTTGCCCGTATTTTTCCTTTACCATTTCCTTAATTTCTTCATTGCTGCTCATAATACACCTTTAATATATTTTTGATAAAAATTTTTAAATTCATCCTCTATACTGTCTCTTACTTCTCTGTACTTATTAATTGAGTCTTCTACATTTCCTTCAAAAGCATAAGGGTCTTCAAACCCGATATGCAGCCTGAGTTTTACATTCCCTGTAAATACAGGGCAGGTCTCTCTTGCATTATCGCATAAAGTTATAACATAATCAAATTCCTTGTCTAAAAATTCTTCGACTGATTTCGGTTTCTGCCCGCTTATGTCAATACCGATTTCTTTCATCACCTGAACCGCTTTGGAACTTATTCTCGTTGCCGGCATAACACCCGCAGAATAAATCTCAAGACTTTTATCGATTGACCTGAGAATGCCCTCCGCCATTTGGCTCCTGCAGGAATTTCCGGTACATAAAATCAAAATTTTCATATCATGTTTTGCAAATAATATTTCTATCAACTTTTTCTAATTTCCGTTTATCAGCTTTTATCCTGTCCTCATCGTTCATCCACTCGTTCATCAGTTTCATTAATTTTTTGACATGAGGCTCTTCGCTTCTATTATTCAGCTTATAATCCACCCATTTCCCTTTTTTTTCATCGAGTATAAAATCGGCATCTCTCAAAATTGAAAGATGCTTTGAAACTGTAGAATTTGCCAAATTAAGAACCGCCCTGATTTCGCAGACACAAAGAGAGCCGTTCTCCAGCATTTTCAAAATCCTCAGCCTGTTCGAATCCGACAATGCCTTGAATATTTTCTCATAATTTCTCATAATTTTCCTTTTTCATTTCGTTATTTCACGAAATATAAAAATAATTATTTTAAAATAAAAATATTTTTAAGGATTATTAAAAATTTTTGAACTGCACAAAAAGGTATTATTTATGATTTATACAATCAATACTCCATCAATTTTTCGATATCCTTCAATATCTTCTCCGAGCTGGGCAGGACATCGTTTTCATATACCGGTGCATAAGGAATGTGCGAATCCTTCGCAGCATGCCTCATTACGGGTGCATCGAGTTCCCTGAATGCTTCCTGTGTGATTGTCGCTGAAATTTCAGCTCCGAAACCCATAGTTAGGGTATCTTCGTGAACGATAAGCAAACGATTCGTCTTTCTTACAGAATTAAGAACCAGTTCTTTGTCCCAGGGTATAATAGTTCTCAAATCAATAATCTCGATTGAATTTCCGCTTTTCTTTTCATACTCTTTCACTGCATTTAAAGAATCCTTCGTCCCGATTCCATAAGTTACAATCGTAGCATCCGAGCCTTCTTTCACGATTTTTCCCTTCCCGAACGGGAGAAGATAATTCTCGCCAGGCTCAATGCTTGCCGAATATGGAAGCCTGTACATACCCTTATGCTCGAGAAATAAAACGGGGTCATGCAGCCTGCATGAGGTTTTCAGCAATCCCTTCGCATCGGCTGCTGTACTTGGATATGCAACCAGCAATCCGGGAATATGAGCAAAAAATGCCTCTATATTCTGCGAATGGTAAAGCCCTCCGTGAATATATCCTCCGACAGCCACTCTTATTACAACAGGGCATGAAAATCCTCCGTTGGAACGGTATCTTAATGTTGCGATTTCATCCCTGATTTGCATAAATGCGGGCCATATATAGTCTCCGAACTGGATTTCTATTACAGGCTTATATCCTCTCACGGCAAGCCCCATCGCAACTCCTGCAATCGAAGCTTCTGCCAGCGGGGAATTGAAAACTCTTTCTTCGCCGAATGTTTTCGTCAAACCTTTTGTCGCAGTGAAAACTCCTCCCTTCGGGTCTTCGACATCTTCACCGAAAATCAGCATTTTCGGATTTTTTTTCATCTCCTCGTGAAGAGCATGATTTATAGCATCAACCATGACAACATTATTTCCTTCGGCTGGTTCTCTTTCCATGTAATCCAGGTTCCTCGTTTCCGGCGGAGCAAAAACATGTAGAGTTGAGTCTTTTGCCTCGGGGTCAGGCATTGTCATTGCCCAGTCGGCTGAATCGTCAATCTGTTTTTTTATTTCTTTCTCGACACTAATAATTTCATTTTCGGTAGCAACATTATTTTTAAGCATGTAATCCCTGAATTTATGCAGGCAGTCTCTAGTCTTTTTTGCTTCTTCGAGTTCGCCGGCAGAGCGGTATTTTCTCTGGTCGTCGCTCGAAGAATGTGCAAGAAGCCTCTCGACCCTGCAATGAAGAAGTGCGGGGCCTTTTCCCGAACGGATAAACTGAATTGCTTCCCTTGCCGCTTTCAGGGACTCAAAAAAATCCGTCCCGTCGAACGTAAACATTTTCAGATTCGAATAACAACAAAATGAATGTCCTACTGTACTGCCCATTGACTGGTGTTCCCTCGGAACGGAAATAGCATAGCCGTTATCCTGTATGCAGAAAAGAACGGGCAGCTTTTCCCGCGATGCCCAGTTCACCGCTTCATAGAACTCGCCCTGGCTTGTCGTTCCTTCCCCTGATGCAACATAAGTTATCTCATCTGTTTTGTTTTTCTTCGAAGCAAGAGCAGTTCCTACGGCATTTAAAAATTGCGTGCCTGTCGGCGAAGAAGCTGTAGGTAAATTCAGTGCAGGATTTCCGAAATGCCCCGGCATCTGCCTGCCTCCTGCAGAAGGGTCTTCAGGCTTTCCCAAAGCCAAAAGAAAATAATCATTAGTCGTCATTCCCATTGCATATGCAAATGCAGTATCGCGGTAATATGTCCAGCCCCAATCATATTTCGGTTTGAGGGAAATTCCTACTGCCGCCTGTACAGCTTCATGCCCGCTGCACCCAATATGAAAAAAAGATTTTCCCTGCTTCAAAAGCGTCAGGTGTTTCTCGTCAGAGTATCTTGCTTTAAGAATTATCCTGTATGCACCGAGCATATCCTCCTTGCCGAGTTTCAGTTGTTCGTGCTTTGGAGTTACTTTATTGAATACGACCGATTCCACGGAACATCCCGGTCCCCTGTCCTGTGCACAAGCCACGCCCATCTTAGAATCCGAAATTACCTGGAGCATAATTTGTTCCGGAGTCAAAACATCTTCCTTTCCGTTGCCGTTAGATTTATTTTTTTTATTTACCATTTTCTTTCCCTAAAATTAATTGGTGAGAATTGACAAATTTATTATCTTGCTTTCCAATTTTTCAACTTTAAAGAAAACGAATCAAAAATTGTTTTATGACATGGAATAGAATAACAGGTCAAAATAGAGTAAAAAATCATCTTCAGAAGGCAATTATCGAAAACCGCATTCCTCATGCCTATTGCTTCTGGGGGCAGGAAGGCATTGGCAAAGATGCTCTTGCAATTGAATTTGCCCGCACTTTGAATTGTTCATCACCGATAGTCAAAGGTGATTCAATCGAACCTTGTGAGAATTGTCCGAATTGTAAAATGTCGAAAACACTTCAGCATCCCAATATCCGAATTGTATTTTCACTTCCTGCCGGCAAGTCCGGAGATACAAAAAAAGATGCTACTCTCGAAAAACTAACTGATGAACAGCTCGAGCTATATTATGAGCAAATCAGGTTGAAGTCCGAAAATCTTTATCATAAATTGACACTGCCTAATGCTAATCAAATCAGGATTGCAGCCATAAGAGAAATCAAAAAGAACCTTGCACTCTCTCCCCCGGCGGAAGGCAGGAGATGTATTATTATTTCCAGGGCAGAAGATATGACCACCGAGGCTGAAAATGCTTTTTTGAAAACTCTCGAGGAGCCTCATGAGAATGTTACAATTATTATTACAACTTCGAGGCCCGAAATAATTATCCCGACTATATTATCCCGATGCCAGCAGGTTCGCTGTGAGCCTCTTTCCGACATAGATATAGTCAATGCTTTACACGAAAAAAACGGAATTGCTTCAGAAGAAGCAAGCCTGATTTCAGCTTTTGCACAAGGTTCTTATACTACTGCCGTTGAATTTCTCGGAACTGATTTGCAGGAAATCAGGGAGAAGTCAATTAATCTCCTTCGAACTATATTCAAAAAGAAAACCTACCGTAACGAAACAGCTTCTTATATCGAAGGTATAATTAAGAAACACGACCGCAGAGAAACTGAAATACTCCTTAACCTGCTAATACTATGGATGAGAGATGCTTCAAATTATAAAAAAATTAATGATGAAAATAATATTATCAATAAAGATAAAATCGAAATTTTAAAGAAATTTGCAACCGGTTTTCCACACGCAGATTACGATAAGTCAATTTCAGAAATTGAAAATGCCATTATTTTGATTAGGAAAAATGTAGCTCCTCAATTGATTTTATTAAACTTAATCATTGTATTAAGAAAAGTCTTCCTTTTTGGCTAATATTATACTTGATTAATTAGATAAGGCTAAACTTTTTAAAATAGCATACTTAAAAAAACAACAAACGGTTACATTATTTTTGTGACTTTAAATTTTTTTATTGCTTTCAATTAATCTATTCACTATCTTGCATTCAGCATAGAGCATAAAATTAGACATTAAGTCTGTTGCTTGTTAACATGGAAATTTTATGGATAATATATTTTATGATAAATACTGCTTATTTTCACTTTATAAGCTCCCGGCACAACTGCCGCCTGCAAACATAACTCAGGGTGCGGCTTTCCTCCTTGAAAGCCGTGAATATCCCCTGCTTATTGAACATATTCATCCCGTTATCAATGAAAACTTTAAAAGCGGTTTTCGGGTTGCTTCGTTAAAATATAACAATCATCCTAAAACAGATTACTCAGCTTACTGCGAGGTTGTTTTTAATTCACAGCGTAAACAGCTTTTCAGGAATGATATGATGGTTGATGCCTGTACCGGTTCTTTTGTCATCGTCGAAGTTGAAAACGGTATTGATATTGGAACAATATGTTCCTGTGGGCATTATGCCTGCGATAAACTTAAATCACAATATCGGAGTGCCCTTCCTAGGTTCTCCATTTTAAGGCTTCCCTCACTTCAGGACCTCGAACAATTCGTAAAAAATTCAGAAGACGAAGAAAATGTTATTCAGAAAACAAAATCACTTGTCCAAAAACACAACCTCGAAATGAAGGTTACTAATGCCGAATGGCAGTTCGACCGCCAGAGGCTTACCATATATTTTACCGCTCCCCAGAGAATTGATTTCAGGGAACTTGTCAGGGATTTGGCACGGACTTTCAGAACGAGAATCGAGTTAAGGCAGATTAGTACTCGCGAAGAAGCTAAGCGTCTCGGCGGAGTCGGTTCATGCGGCAGGGAAGTCTGCTGCAACTCCCTGGAATGTGACTTCTGTCATGTTACCCTCGACCATGCACGAACCCAACAGCTTTCAAACAATGTTGCAAAACTAAGCGGTTATTGCGGAAGGCTTAAATGCTGCCTTCTTTACGAATTTGACCATTATGAAACCGAAATGAAAAAATACCCGCCCCTGAACTCCCTCGTCGAACTCGACGATGGAAAAGGCAGAATCGTCAAAACAGATGTATTCAGGGATTTAGTATATGTTCAGCTCGAATCATCCCCAACTTACAGGATTGTAAGCCTTATCGAGCTTAATGAACTGTTTAAGCTGGGAAGGGTTAAGTGCCATTATACCGATAATGGCAAACCTCATTTTAAATCAGAATACGATTCTGACCTGGAAGAACTAAAAGCCCTTGAGGATTAAAATTAAAAAATTTTTCAGGCACGATAATATTTCTTGCTTTTCTCAATAATTTTATATATACTCGCAATTATAAATGCTTATAAATATTAA
>DAHXMP010000202.1 GCA_027371665.1 Bacteroidota bacterium
AAGCGAAACCCACGAAGCTCCTCCGATTGCATTCAATGCAAAATTGAAATAAACCCAGTCGGCTATAGCATCGGAGCCGTCTTTCATGCTTTCCGTTTCCCTGTAAGGCGATGCCACCGACCCGCAATCGAGATGGTCTCTGCCTATCACAATCGGTGCTTCTACTTGTCCTGTCCTTACGAGTTCGTTAAACAACAAGCCCGCTTTTGCCCTGTCGCCGTAACCCAGCCAGCAGATTCTCGCCGGCAAAGCCTGGTATTTCACATGCTCCTGAGCCTGCTTTATCCACCTGTGCATGGCAGCATCTTCGGGAAACAAATCCATAATAGCTTCATCCGTTTTCTGTATGTCATCGGGATTTCCCGACAATGCAACCCACCTGAAAGGACCCTTTCCATCGCAGAAAAGAGGCCTTATATATTCGGGGACGAAACCCGGTATATTAAATGCATCGGCTATTTTTCCGTATTCTTTCGCTATTCCACGTATATTGTTCCCGTAATCAAAAACAATCGAGCCTCTCTTTTGAAACTCCAGCATTGCCTTAACATGTATGGCAATTGATTTATAGGCTTCCTCCAAATATTTTGCAGGATTCGATACTCTCAATTTATCCGCTTCATCTTTAGTATATCCCGCAGGATAATAGCCGTTCAGCGGGTCATGAGCCGCTGTCTGGTCTGTCATGACGTCGGGTATAATGTTTCTTATCAAAATTTCAGGAAGCACTTCGGCAGTATTTCCGACTAAGCCGACGGAGAAAGCTTTTTTCTCAGACATGCAATTTTTGATTATTTCGAGTGCTTCGTCGAGGCTGTGGACCTTCCTGTCGCAATAGCCGTCATGTATTCTTTTATCAATTCTCTTCTCGTCAATTTCCACCGTTAGCGATGCCGCACCTGCGAAAGTTGCCGCAAGTGGCTAGGCTCCGCCCATTCCGCCCATTCCGCCTGTCAGAAGGAATTTCCCGTGCAAATCGCCACCGAAATGATTTCTTGCGACTGCAGCAAATGTCTCGTAAGTTCCCTGCAAAATTCCCTGCGTTCCTATGTATATCCAGCTTCCTGCCGTCATCTGCCCGAACATAATCAATCCCATTTTATCTAACCTGCGAAATTCATCCCATGTCGCCCATTTAGGCACGAGGTTGGAATTGGCGATTATGACTCTGGGAGCCATCGTAAATGTCGGCACAATACCGACAGGCTTACCCGACTGAACGAGCAAAGTTTCGTCAGGCTCGAGATTTTTCAGCGATTCGATAATTGCATCATAACATTCCCAATTGCGTGCGGCTTTCCCATAACCGCCGTAAACGATTAACTCCTGCGGCTTCTCGGCATTCTCCGGGTCGAGGTTATGCTGGAGCATCCTGTATGCGGCTTCGATTTGCCAGTTTTTACAGGTAAGCTTAGTCCCGCGGGGAACTTTTACCGTTCTCACGATTTCTCCTTATTGAATTTTATTAATTTTTGATTCGATTTTTTCTATTTCATCCTGCGTGAGAGCATTTTGCTCGAAAATAGCTCTCAAAACTTCCCATGTGTATAAGCCGGTATCGTGGCCATCACCCCAAACAGCCCTGACTGCGTAATTCCCGACTTTGTCGAGTGCTTTCAATTCGTATTTGCCCTTTACGAAGGTATTCAATAACATCATGGTTTCTTTTTCCCTGTTTTCTCTTTCGTGCTGGCAGAGAGCACAGGGACATTCATCGCGTAACTTTTCCAGCGTTATCGTCGCCTTAAACCCGTCTGCCCACTCGGCTGAGAGCAGGTTGGGCAAAGGCTTCATTATTGCCTTCGGGGCAAAATTATAATACATTTTTAATCTTCAATTAATGTATTTAAAAAATACCATAGCTAACAAAAATAATAAATATTTATTAATTATTTATAAAATTTAATTGCAATATTATTACCAAATAAATTTGGAATATTTTCATAAATAATATAAATTTGAATGAACAATTCCTGAAATCAAAATGAAGACAGGGAGAGAATGAGCGAGCAACTAAATAATTTTCCTGAAAATTTTAAAGAAGTTTTACCTGATATTATAAAACTTTTAAAGTTTAGGTATGGTTTCTTATGCGATGCCGAAATCGAGGATTGCTGCAAGAACATAGCTAAAAAGATTATCGAAACAGGCTCGCATGAAAAATGTAAAAATAAAAAAGAACTGTTCTATTTGCTTTATACTGCGTGCAAAAACAAAATCAAAAACATAATAAAAAAGAATGAAAGAATTATTTCTTTAGAACAAGCCGCTGCAGATGCAGGTGTAGATGATTCTGAAATTTGAACTATAAATTATCTGTATCTTATGATGAGGAGCTCGACAGCAGGCTCGATTTCGTTTTTTTGAAAAAAGCAATGCCGCTCGAAACTTTCATGCTCTTAGAAATGTATTATGCAAAATGGAAACTCGTTCACATTGCAAAATTTTTTGACATCAGCAAAAGAACGGTTATAAGAAGAATAAAAGAAGCAAAAAAATTAGCTCTCTCATTGCTATTGGGTACACCGCCCCCCCCCCTTGA
>DAHXMP010000217.1 GCA_027371665.1 Bacteroidota bacterium
TGCCAGTAAAAGATACAATTTTCATCAGGAATTCCCCTGCGTATTGGGACTGCTTACAGATATTATTCTATATTAATGAACCACAGGGTTCATGACCACCGTAAAACGGCTGAATATCATGAAGCAGAGTACAATACGAGATTGGCAGCTTCTGTTCTTGGTATTAATGTCAAAACCGAACTTGTAAAACCATATATTGATGGAACAACTGAATCGCTTATTAAGGAACTCCTGATAGAAAAGGGAATGTATGAAGGACATCAATTTGTTGTTTTACATCCGGGAAGCGGTGGTTCTGCATACAATTGGAATGCAATTCGCTTCGGTCAACTCGCTGATGCGATTTCAAAAAAATATGCTTTGAAAATTATTATTTCAGGGGTCGAATCAGAATCAAGCCTTTGTAAAATAGTTCAGGAAAAATGTCCGGGTGCAATAAATTTGTGTGGTGTTTTAAATTTAAAGCAGATGATAGCATTGTTGTCCCAATCCAGGCTAATGGTTTCGAATTCAACAGGTGTGCTCCACATTGCTGCCGCATTGGATATTCCCGTAATTGGCATTTACCCTAATTCTCCACATATCAGTGCAAAAAGATGGGGACCTTATAATTCTAAATCATTTGTCGTAACTCCACCTCATTCGAATGACTCAAAATACTGTGATGATATGAATCTGATATCGGTTGATGAAGTGTTTAAAGCAGTTGGAACTCTTCTTAAATAATCTGTTTTTTATTCATGTCCCGGATATATTTTCTAACAGTTTTAAGGTCTTCAAGTGTATCCACACCAATTAATTCAGTGTCAGTTTTAACACATAAATAATTAGCCCCATTCTCCAAAAGCCTTAATTGTTCTAATTTTTCTGATTGCTCGAGGGCGGAAGATTTCAGCCTGATGAAATCAAGTAAAGATTTTTCTTTGTAAGCATAAATTCCTATGTGTTTCCAGTAGGATTGCTTTTTGAGCCAGTTTTCGGGTTCTGCTTCCCGGAGATAGGGTATAGGACTGCGCGAAAAATATAAAGCCTGATTATTCTTACCTAAAACGACTTTGACAACAGAAGGGTTGAAAAGCTCCTTGTTTTTAGTAATCATTTTGATTAATGTGCCAACTTCAAATTCGGAATCTGAAAATGTTTGAACCAATTTATCAATGTCTTTCGCTTTGATAAGAGGTTCATCGCCCTGAATATTAATTACAATATCAGCTTTATCAGCAAGCTTTTTATATGCGAACGCTATCCGGTCTGTTCCACTTGGCAGTGAAACAGGCGTAATTAAACATTCTGCACCGATTTCGGTACACATTTTTTTAATCCTTGTATCATCGGTTGCAACAATTATTCTTCTTAATGTATTTGCTTTTGATGCTGATTCCCACACTCTTTGCAAAAGAGTCTTTCCGCAAATATCAATCAGTGGTTTCCCGGGAAGCCTTGTTGATTCATATCGGGCAGGAATTATCCCAATTGCATTTAATTTATAATTGGTTTTGTTCATAACTACATATTAATTTTATTTTAATTTTTTTTTAAAAAGGAGTCCATTTAAAACTGACAAAAGGTGCTGCATACGGAATGGTAAAAAACGCAAGCCCGAAATCCGCAGAAAAACTCGTATTACATAACCTGAAACCAAGAAGAATTGCTGTATTTGTCGGTTTTGCAATATTGCTGTTCCACAGCTCACCGATTAGATGTAAATCATGCCTCTTAGTGATTTTTGTATCTAATCCCAGCCCGATTCCGAATGAACCGTCTTCGTAAACAAGATTAACAAGATTATTCCCGAAATATAGATTATAAATATCCGAACTGCCTGTTTTAACAAATACTGCTGTTGTAAGCATTGTCCGGCTCAATTCAACCGTACCTACTCCGTAAAAGTGAATGAAACGATTGTTGCTGTTTATAAATGCAAGGTTGCCGCCAAGAGCAAGTGTCAGTTTTCTTGCTACATCTTCGAAATTTAATGTAACAAGCGAGAATTTGACATCTAAAGTTGAAATTTGCTGTGATGATGTAATTGCCGGTAAAAATGAATGACCTGCAGTTATTGAAAGCCAGTCTCCGATACCGCCTCCGGCATAGAGAAATGTCAACTCATAAATGCCGATAAAATAGTTATTGCCTATTGGTTTTGCCGAAGGAAGAAGATAAATGCTGTGGTCGTGCCTGTAATTTTCATCTTTTGTATAAATATCTGCGATTTGATTTGCGAATATTATGGCATTTCCAATAACAGTTTGAAGCTTAATTCCTTCACCGTCGGTTGGATCGTTAACCATTTCAATGATGTATCCTGAAACAATATCTCCATTGTTTAGGCGAATAATATATTGAGTGTTTTTATCAGGAGTTATTCCGGTAAGGATATCACCTGATGAGTAAAGTGAATTAATTGATATAAATGAGAATATTATAAAAAGAATTATATTATGCAGCTTCAAACCTTTTTCTCCGATAAAAGAAAATAATTACGATACAAATTAACAAATTTATATTGAAATTATTATTGAAGTAATTTATTCTAAGATAATCCGCTTTTCAATGCAAGCTGTCCGCAAGCGGCATCAATATCGAGTCCGCTTGATGTCCTTAAAAAAGCATTAATTCCTTTATTTTTCAATTCTCTCAGGAACCAATGAATTTTATTGCCAGATGCCGGTTTTAACGTTTCTGAAAATCCTGTAGGATTTGTAAAGTCAATAGTATGGAATGGTATTAAATTTATCTTTGAAGGAATTCTCTTTGAAATACGGGAAAGTCTTTTTATATCATCTTGAGTATCATTAATACCATCGAAAAGTATATATTCATAAGTAACCGGTGTACTTGTTTTTCTGTAATAGTATTCCATCGAATCAAATAATTCTTTTAACTTCCAGCTTTTGCAGTTAGGGAGAAGTTTGTCCCTTAATCCTTGAGTTGTTGCATGAAGTGACAATGCCAATTTAACGGGAAGATGTTCATCTGCGAGTTTAATAATTCCGGGGATAAATCCTGATGTAGAGATGGTGATTTTTTTGGAATTTATAAGTTTAAACATTGGATATAAAAGAATTATCACGGCTTTTTTTACATTATCATAATTAAGCAGTGGCTCGCCCATCCCCATAAACACAATGTTCGTTATTTTTTCTCCGATAAATTTTTCAGCCTGAAGATACTGCTCGATAATTTCTGATGTGTTAAGGTTTCTTTTGAATTTGAGCTTGCCGGTAGCACAAAATGCACAATTAAATGTACATCCTACCTGAGTTGATACACATAGTGTTTTTCTTGAACCTGATTTTTTATTATTAACAAATTCTGATGGTATCAGGACTGATTCAATTGCTTCTCCGTCTGACAAATGAAAAAGGAATTTAATAGTGCCATCCGATGAATGTTGATATGAGATATTTCTGAAAACAGTGATTTTAAATTTTTCTGTGAGATAATCCCTGAGATGTTTGGGTATTATTTTAATTTCATCGAATGAGCTTATGCGGTAGATATAAATTGCTCTTAATACCTGTTCAGCTCTGTATCTCTGTTCACCGGACGAAAGTAATAATTCTTTCAATTCCGATAAATCGAAATCTTTAATATTTGGTTTCAAAATAAATATTCCGGTAAAAATCTCAGGTTAATTTAATCAATTATAAAGTTAATTAATTTATTAGGAACAAAAACTACTTTTTTTATACTTTTACCTTCCATAAATTTTTGTACCTTTTCATCGGCAAGAGCCATTTTTTGAATTTCCTCCTTTGGTAAATCAACTGCGATATTAAGCCTGGAACGTATCTTGCTTTGCACCTGGACAACGAATACAATTAGCTTTTTTCCGGCTTTTTCTTTGTCATATTCAGGGTATTGCTGAAGGATAACCGATTCGTGATTGCCGAGAATTTGCCAAAGTTCCTCCGATATATGAGGGGCAAATGGAGAAAGGCAAAGCACAAATTTATCCATTGCTTCCTTTGGCTTTATTTCACATTTGGTAAATTCATTAACGAAAATCATCATTTGTGAAACGGCGGTATTGAAATGGAGAGATTCAATATCTTCGCCGACTTTTTTTATAGTGTAATTGAGAACGTACTCCTGCTCTGACGTAAGCGGGACGTCACTGACCGATGATAATAGATTTCCATCTTCATCGGCAATCATCCTCCAAACACGATTAAGAAATCTATGTACTCCTTCTATTCCGCTTGTTGACCAGGGTTTTGCATCCTGTAAAGGACCGAGAAACATTTCAAAAATTCTAAGTGAATCTGCTCCGTATTTTTCGACGACATCATCGGGATTGATGACGTTCCCGAGAGATTTGGACATCTTCCGACCGTCTTCTCCTATTATCAGCCCCTGGTGAAAAAGTTTTTTGAAAGGTTCCGGGGTCGAAACTAACCCATGGTCAAAAAGAAGCTTATGCCAAAATCTGGCATAAAGAAGATGCAGAACTGCATGTTCCGCTCCGCCAACGTATAAATCAACTCCATCGGGCTGCATCCAGTAATTTTCTTTTTCTTTGCTGCAGAAAGTTTCATCATTCTGCGGGTCAATGTACCTGAGGTAATACCAGCACGAACCTGCCCATTGGGGCATAGTGTTCGTTTCAAATCTTGCCTTTTTGCCGGTTTTTTTATCGGTAAAATTAATCCATGATTCGACCTTTGCAAGGGGTGATTCTCCTGTTCCCGAAGGCTTGAAATCCATTACAGCAGGAAGAACGAGAGGGAGTTCATTTAAGTCGAGGCTTCTTTTTGTTCCGTCTTCGAAAAACATAATCGGTAAGGGTTCACCCCAGTATCGTTGTCTTGAAAACAGCCAGTCTCTCAGTTTATACTGAATTTTTCTTCCGCCGATATTTTGTTTTTCCAGCCATTTTATAGTTTCTTCACATGCTTTTTGAGTTTCATAACCATCAATTGAAAAATTATTATTGGATGAATTAACACACAGCCCGTCTCCGATGAATGCCGATTCCTGTATATCCAGGACAGTGCCATCAGGTGGAGAAACGACCTGTAAAATCGGCAATCCGTATGTCTTGGCAAATTCATGGTCGCGTTCATCATGACCGGGAACTGCCATTATCGCTCCCGTACCATATTGGGATAGGACATAGTCGGCAATCCATATTGGTATCGGTAGATCAGTTGCAGGATTTACAGCAAAAGCACCGGTAAAGACACCCGTTTTCACTTTGCTGAGTTCTGTCCTTTCGAGCTCGCTTTTCATCGAAGCAGAACGAACATAATTTTCAATTTCGGTTAGTTTTTCGTTTATTGTAATTTTCTTGACAAGAGAATGTTCCGGAGCAAGAACCATGTATGTAGCTCCAAAGATAGTATCAGGCCTCGTTGTGAAAACTGTAACCGAATCAGCGAAATTTTTGATTTTAAATTCAATTTCAGCTCCATCGCTTCTGCCAATCCAATTTTTCTGCATTTCTTTAGTCGAATTTGGCCAGTCAACAACCTCGAGGTCATCGAGAAGGCGTGTGGCATAAGCTGTTATTTTTATCATCCATTGTCTCATCGGGCGGCGCTCAATGGTATAACCTTTCTCCCGCCATTCGTCGCATTCCTCGTTTGCAAGGACTGTCCCAAGCTCTTCACACCAGTTAACGGGAATCATTGCAATATAGGCAAGCCTTTTGCTATCAATGTAATTATCGATATCTGCCTGTGTTTTTAATTCGGCAGGTATAGGAAGTTCATTTATGTGACGGGCTTTTTGTAGGTTTTCATCGAACCATGAATTATAAATCAGGAGAAACATCCACTGAGTCCATTTGTAATAACTGGGTTCCGTTGTATTGATTTTACGGCTCCAGTCGTAGCCAAAACCAAGCATATTCAATTGTTTTGTGAAGACCTCGATGTTTTTATTTGTTGCTTCGATTGGATGTATGCCCGTCTGCATTGAATAACGTTCTGTCGGTAAACCGAAAGCATCGAATCCCATCGGATGAAGTACATTGAATCCCTTCATTCTTTTATAACGAGAAATAATATCAGTAGCAGTATAACCTTCGGGATGGCCTATGTGCAAACCTTGTCCGCTCGGATAGGGGTACATATCGAGAACATAGTATTTCGGTTTTGAATAGTCTTCCTCAATCCTGTAAACCTCATTTTCTCTCCAGAATTTTTGCCATTTTGTT
>DAHXMP010000141.1 GCA_027371665.1 Bacteroidota bacterium
TCCTGCACGTCCGGCAGGTGCTGTTGAACTTCCCGGTTCTATTCCAGCAACTCTTTTTGATTCAAAAAAAGCAATTGATTCTGTTGACGCATCCTTTTTTGGAAGTCCTTGCATTCGGCTCGATCGGCCCCCTGATTTCACCGAACGCCCAAGAACAGCTCCAGCAAAAGAATCTCGAAATGACACTCCATGTAATGGCTCACAGCCTTCTTTACTGGTCGCAGGATTTAATCCATAATGGCTTAATTCATAATGGAAGCAGAATTTTAGCTTTGACAAGTGCAGGTTCTTCAAGGGCAATGAAAAACTATGGAGCAGTATCCGTTGCAAAAGCTGCACTCGAAGCATATGTCCGCCAGCTATCCGTAGAGCTTGCTCCCTATAAAATCACAGTCAATGCCCTGTCCCCGGGAGTTACAAACACCCAGGCAATCAAGCATATACCGGGTTTTGAAAGCATGTTGAATGCTTCCAAAAAGGTCAATCCTAATCAAAGGAACACCATGCCCGAAGATGTTGCCAAAGCAATATCCATGATTATTGATGACAAATCTTACTGGATTACAGGTCAAATCATAGCAGTTGACGGCGGAGAGAGTATTGTTAATTCTTTTGAATAAATAAAATAAATTTAATTCGGAATGTTTAGACATTAAATATTATGTCTATAAAATTGCAATGCCGACAAACAATTATTTTATGTTATATAATCGGACTTTTTATTCTATTTTAATTTGTAAAAGAACATCATTCATTCATATCTTTGTAGTTTATTCTTAAAGAAAATAATGAAATTTTATATATAAAATTAGGTTTATTATGTTTGATTTTAAATTTACTGAAGAACAAAATATGCTTCGGGACATGGTTAAAGACTTCGCTAATAATGAATTAAGACCTTTAGCCGCAAAGATTGACGAAGAAGAAGCCATTCCACCGGAAATAATAAAAAAAATCGCCGAGCTTGGATTATTTGGAGCCGCTTTCCCTGTTGAATATGGTGGTAGTGGATTTGGAGAAGTCGGATATTGCTTAGTCCAGGAAAATATTTCACGTGCTTGTATGTCAACGGCTACCATGATTGGGGCACATGTCTCCATTGGAACGAATACAATTTTTTTAGGCGGAAGCGAAGAACTTAAACAAAAATATATGCCGCAATTAACATCCGGCGAAAAAATAGCCGCATTTGCTCTGACAGAACAGGGTGCCGGTTCCGATGCTTTTAATCTTAAAACAAAAGCCGAATTGGACGGAGACCACTGGGTAATCAACGGCGAAAAGCTCTGGATTACCAATGGCCCCTTTGCAGATATATTTTCCGTTTTCGCAAGAACAAAAAGAGGCATAACTGGTTTTGTTGTCGAAAAAGGTACTCCAGGTTTTACTCCCGGTGCGCCCGAAAAGAAAATGGGTATTCGCGGAAGCAAGACCTCATCACTCACATTCGATAATGTCAGGATACCAAAAGAAAACATAATCGGCCAGGACGGCAAAGGCTTTTTAGTTGCCATGCACACACTCGATGCCGGTAGGCTCGGATTGGGTGCCGCCGCTTTAGGAGGTATGAAAGAATTGCTGGAACTATCAACCAAGTATGCAAGAGAAAGAAAACAATTCGACGAACCGATTTCTAATTTTCAGGCTGTTCAATTTATGCTGGCTGACATGGCTACAATGATTTATGAAGGTGAATCTCTCGTTTACAGAACTGCTAACGATTACGACAACAAGACGATGCATCCACGGCAGGCAGCAATCGTGAAACTTGTATTATCGGAACATCTCAGCAAATGTGCAGACCTCGCAATGCAGGTTTACGGAGGTATGGGCTTTTCTCGCGAAGTCCCAATCGAAAGATTCTACCGCGATGCACGCATCAACAGGATTTTTGAAGGCACAAATGAAATTCAGAAAATGATTATTGCAAGAGACGTAATTAAGAGAAAAGGCAACATAGAAATCATGTAGTTATATTTTAACTTCTTTTCACCCCGTATCAATTGATAACTTTTAATGCGGGGTATTTTTTTTATTTTTTCAAATATCTATTAATTTAAAATTTTTTCTGTTAGTCTGAGCGAAGTCGAAGA
>DAHXMP010000231.1 GCA_027371665.1 Bacteroidota bacterium
TTAGGCAGTATAAGTTAAATAGATTTTTTACCTTTTAAATAATAAAACAGTAAAGGAAGTTCATGGCTATTAAATTAAACGGTTCGGGCCTGACGACTGATAAGCTAGTGAGCATTGCAAGAAACAATGAAAAAGTTGAATTGGACAGCGATTCGATTGAAAGAATAAATATATGCAGGGCAATGCTTGAAGAAAAAATTCAGGCTCATGAAATAATGTACGGAGTAAATACAGGTATCGGAGAATTTTCGGAAATCGTACTGGATGACGAACAAATAAAAGAATTTCAGAAATATTTGATTTATAATCATTCTGCAGGTATCGGCGAACCTGCACCAATCGAATATGTCAGAGGTGCAATGGCAGGAAGGATAAACGTTCACGCCCACGGAAATTCAGGATGCCGCCCTGAAATCACTCAGACACTTATCGAAATGCTGAATAAGGGAGTTACTCCTGTCGTTTGCCAGAAAGGCTCTGTGGGAGCAAGCGGCGACCTTGCACCGATGTCGCAGGTTGCACTATTAATGATGGGAGAAGGCGAGGCTTTTTACAAGGGAAAGCGGATGCCCGGGAAAACTGCATTTGAAAAAGCAGGAATACCTGTTCCCGGTTTAAAAGCACGTGACGGGCTTGCGGTAATAAACGGCTCGAACCTTCTCACTGCAATGAGTGCAATTCATCTTTATGATTTCAATAAACTTTTGAAACAAGCTGAAATCGCCGCCGCAATGACTCTTGAAGCGTTGATGGCAAATCTGAAGCCATATGACGTGAGGCTTCATAAAATTCGAGGTTTTGCAGGTGCACAAAGAAGTGCCGCATCAATTAAAAAATGTATGGAAGGAAGCGACCTGATAACGGGTAAAATAAAAACCCGGGTTCAGGATGCGTATTCCATGCGATCGACTCCACAGGTAATAGGTGCGGCTCACGACGCTATTGCTTATGCAAAATCCCAGGTTGAAATCGAACTGAACGGAGTCGGCGATAATCCGATTTTCATTCCTGAAGATAAATTGACACTTACCGGTGCGAATTTCCAGGGGACACCTGTTTCATTACCTATGGATTTGGCTGGAGCTTCGATAACGATGGCATGTGTGCTTTCTGAAAGGCGGCTGAACAGGCTGCTAAATCCGGCGTTGAGTGCAGGACTACCTGCCTTTTTGACAAAAGGTGCCGGAATGTTTTCTGGAATGATGTTAAGCCAGTACACAGCCGACACCCTTATCGTCGAGCAAAGACTATTGTCTGTACCGGCATCAATACAGTCAATTCCTGCGGCGGCAGACCAGGAAGATTTCGTTTCTATGGGGATGAATACCGCACTAAAAAATGCTCAGATTCTCGACAATGCCTACGGAATAATCGGCATCGAATTTATGGCGGCGGCTCAGGCTCTCGATTTCAGGAATTTCAAAAACGGCAAAGGAGTCACCGCAGCAAAAGAAATAATCAGGAAACATGTTGATTTTCTCGATATTGACAGGCCTCTCTACAAAGACCATAATAAAATGAAAGAGCTTGTCAAATCATGTGAAATTCTCGAAGCAGTAGAAAAAGCAGTCGGGATACTTGATTAGACAAATTGTTTGAAACTAATTAAATATAAAAATAATCAGAAAGATTAAATGGTGAAATTAATGACTTTAAAATCATTAAATACTTTCCTTGAAATTGCGGCAGGCAAACCGAAGAAAAAAATCGCGGTAGCCGCTGCCGAAGACCAACCGGTTCTCGAAGCGGTATCGTCCGCTTATAATAATGGAATAATAGAACCGATTCTTGTCGGTAATGAAAAAACAATAAAAGAAATTTCCGAAAAAATTAATTTCTCTCTTAAAGGAATTACTTTAATAAATGAAACGGCACCTGTCAAATCGAGTAAAATTTGCGTAGAACTCATAAGAGAAGATAAAGCACAAATAATAATGAAAGGGATGGTTAATACAGCCGATTATCTCAGGGCAATTCTCGACAAAGACAATGGGTTAAGGTCGGGAAATTTGCTTAGCCATATCGGTTTTTTTGAAACAAAATCTTACCATAAGCTTCTTGCTCTGACCGATGCCGCACAAAACATAGCTCCAACACTTGAAGAAAAAATAGATATAATAAATAATGCAGTAAATTGTTATCACAAATTAGGTGTCATGGAACCAAAAATTGCAGCTATTGCCGCAGTCGAAACGGTTAACCCGAAAATGGAAGCCACGATTCATGCCGCACTTCTGACTATGATGAACAAAAGAAAACAAATCAAAGGCTGTATAATTGACGGCCCCCTGGGATTCGACAATGCAGTCTCGAAGGAAGCGGCGGAACATAAAGGTATTAAAAGCGATGTAGCAGGAGATGCGGATTTATTATTTGCACCGAACATAGAAGTAGGCAATGCTATTTATAAAAGCTTTACGTATTTTGGAAATGCAACGGTAGCCGCTATTATGCTCGGTGCAATTGTCCCGGTTGTATTAACATCGCGAACCGATACTGAATCGAGCAAATTAATGTCAATCTCATTAGCTGCATCTTATTAAACTGTGAGCATATGAGAATTTTAGCAATAAATCCAGGTTCGACTTCGACAAAAATTTCCGTCTATGATGACCTCAGCGAAAAGTACACTACTGTTATTCGGCACAGCACAGAAGAGTTAAGCGAATTCCCGAGAATAATTGACCAGTACAATTTCAGAAAAAAAATCATTATCGAGTCAATTACAAATGCAGGTTATTCGATTAATTCGCTCGATGCAGTAGTAGGCAGGGGCGGTTTGCTGAAGCCCATTCCCGGGGGTGTTTACAGGGTTAACGATGCATTAATATCCGACCTGAAAAAAGAAATTCTTGGGGAACATGCTTCGAATATAGGCGGTATTCTCGCTAAAGAAATCGCAAATGAAACAGGTAAAGACATTGATGCTTTCATTGTTGACCCTGTCGTCGTTGACGAACTCGACGACATTGCAAGAATTTCGGGGCATCCAATGCTTCCGAGAATCAGTATTTTTCATGCTTTGAATCAAAAAGCAGTGGCAAGAAGATATGCCCGCGAAATAAATAAAAAATATGAGGAACTGAATCTTATTGTCGTTCATCTTGGCGGTGGTATAACAGTCGGTGTTCATAAAAACGGAAGAGTGGTTGACGTTAATAACGGGCTCGACGGAGAAGGCCCGTTTTCACCTGAAAGAACAGGAACACTCCCTGCCGGAGCACTTGTCAAGCTTTGTTTTTCGGATAAGTATCAGTATCATGAAATCAGAAAAATGATAACGGGCAGAGGAGGCATAACTGCATATTTCGGAACAAATAACATGAAGGAAATCGAAGAAAAGGCAAATAATGGAGATGGGAAAGCTAAGCTGATGATTGAAGCAATGGCATATCAAATCGCAAAAGAAATCGGTGCTTCGACTACAGTACTCCGTGGGCAAATTGATTGCATCCTGATTACAGGCGGATTAGCTCATTCGGATTATATCGTTAATTTAATAAAAGACCGGATTTCATTTCTTGCTCCTTTCAGGATTTTCCCGGGAGAAGATGAAATGCAGGCACTTGCAGAGGGAACTTATTATGCTCTCAAAGGCGAATTACCGGTTCATGAATATTCATAATTAAAATTTAATTTTTGGACAATGGATAACCAGACAATTGTAGAAAAAATAGAAACATATTTAAAGCAGCAAAAGGAGCAGTTTGGCAATACCTTATTTATCGAAAAATATTCCGATGCTCTGCCTTTATTCCAGGAAAAAACTAACAAGGAATTAATTAGTGAAAATAAAATGAAAGCCGAATCAAAAAGAATTGTTATTGCTGATGAACCCTCAGACCTGTTCCCCTGATATCCCCCATCCTGTTCTTTTTCTTCATTAATGTATCGGCAGCCACCA
>DAHXMP010000143.1 GCA_027371665.1 Bacteroidota bacterium
CTCATGATTGGCTCCCCAACAAGGCTACACACTGGGAAACAGTCAGGTGTGTTGATTGTCATTCTTCATATATACCCCCCATGCCAAAAATATCATCCGGTGCATATTCAGGGAATAGCATCAACCAACCTGTAATAATGATTAATGGTAAGAAGATGAAAATTATTACGATATATGATAACTGTTGTAATGGATTAAATTTGTGTTTTTCATCGGAATGAAAGGGATGGTTATCACGATTAAAAATACCCATAAGATAATATTTTATCTGTTTAACTATTCTTTTTAAAAGCCCCTTGAATACCGGTTTATAATACTTGATATTCCCTGTTATTATACTCATTGAAATATAAAAAATATATAGCAGAGAAAGTATGACACCAGCAATGTTATGAGATAACATTGCAACTCTGAAAGGAACAATTAAAGAACCTGATTCAGAATAATGCAGGCTTATACCTGTTATAATCAGAATTAAAAAAAGTAATGCATTTAACCAATGCCAGAATCTAATCCATATAGGATACAATAATAATCTTTTCATTTTTTTTCTTTTCCTGTATTAAAATACCATCTGAGCAGGGCGTGCAATCCAATGCCGAGTATAACTAAACTTACTAATATTATACTTATCGAATCGAGAAAGACATTTCTCGTTGTACCGATTACATAAGCGTCGCTCAATATAGTGCCATTAATAAATCCGAATTTTTCCCTTGATGTTCTTTTCTCGTGTTTATATAATTTCGACATAAGTATTGAGTTTTGAGCATGACATTCCTCGCATTTTTTTATGGTTTTATCGGGCGGTAAAATGTTATGCGATAGGTTTGGGGGTATATATGAAGAATGACAATCAACACACCTGACTGTTTCCCAGTGTGTAGCCTTGTTGGGGAGCCAATCATGAGCCTTTGCAACCGTATTTATATGATATTTACTCATTAGCTTTTCGTTGGAATGGCAGGCAACACAGTAAACCATTTTGTTTCTCACAATAGTTGATTTACTCATATGAGTTTCTGCAAATACTCTTGGGGGTACAACCGGTAGTGGCCTGATGTTATGCTCGCCGTGGCAGTATGTACATCCTGGCACATCTTTATTCCCGTCTTTCAAAGCAATTCCATGAACACTAACTTTGTACTCCTGTGCAACGGAAATATGGCATTTACCGCAAACTTCAGGTATATTAAACTGATTTATTCTGGATGTTGGTGATTCTGTGCTTTCAAGGTCATGAGTGCCGTGGCAGTCAACACAGACAGCGGCATTGGGATTCCCCTTTGCAATAGCTGCACCATGGACACTCGTATTATAATTTACAAGTCTTTTTGCATATTTGCTCTTTGCGTTCGGATTATTCAAATGACAACCTAAACATAATTGTTCCTGATTTCTTTTTCGGGTTAACAAATCAGGTACATTTGCTTTTGTTACCGGCTGGCTGTGACAAAATATGCAAGTTGGTGCATTTGGTTCATTTTTGTTTAAAGCAACATAATGCTGCGACTTCAAGTGTGCTTCTTTTTCGGCTTTATGACAGTTCCCGCAGAAGTTCGTGGAATTAATAAAATTTGTTCTTGAAAAAGATTTTTTGTATGACATTACATCATGATGTCCATGGCAGTTTTTGCAGTCGCTGTAAAGGGGATTTGAAGTTAATTTTGTTGTTCCCATTGATGGATGGAATACGTGTTTGTTAGGTGCATCCTGATGACAGCTCAGACAGTTTGGCATCGTCATTGGTGTTTTATGAGGTATGTTATCCGGATTAAATCCGACATGACAATTAACGCATTCCAACTTACCATGAACAGATTTTGCAAGCATGAATTTTTTTACCGTTAGAGAAATAGTTTTACCGTTTCTTTCCATTGTTATATCCGGGTCTGAATGGCAAGCAAGGCAATCTTCACTTTTTTGTGCTATTGAAATTTCATTTTCTATAAGAAACATAATCAACAACACAAAGACATAACCAAATCTCATTGTAAATTTCATAACTATTAACTCTTTAATAAATTTAAATATATCTTATTTCGGTCATTCAATTCCAATAAATTTATGAAATTAAATAAAATACATTAATAAAACTCCAAAGTATTTCAAAAACAAAATTAAGAATTTTTTATCGTAATATGAAATTATTTTTTGTATAATTTATTGATAAATAAGGAGTTGTTTAGATATATCTAATTTCAAATTTTTATTTAACTAAATGAGGCTCAAATTATTATTTGTTTAATTGATATTTAAGAGTTTACAATTTACTTCATCTATTTTTAAAATAAAATTTATTGATAATAATTGACTTTTTTTATGGTATCCAATTTTTGGTTAAAACACAAATAAATTGTAATCAAAATGTTGTTAGTCTTTTATGTTGTATTTAACAGGTTCTTTCAATTTATTTTATTATCAATTATACTTTGAAACAATCGAATATCGAATAAGGGATAGTCATAACCAGTTCTCCAAACTCATCGGCATTCCTGTTAAGATTTTCTTCCAATTCATTAAATAGTTCATTTACTTTATTCTCAGGAACAACTTTCAGCCAGCTTTCTATGAATCCGATTTGAATCAGAAAATGATTGAACATTGTTGTAGCATCAATATATCGAAGTTTAAAGCTGTCTGTTATTATGTTGTTTATAAAGAATCCGCTTTCAGTCAGCCATTTCTCCATTTCGACAATCGGCTTTCTTTTATCATAAATATGTTTATTCAGCTTTTCGGTTTCATCTTTCATATCATGCTTTTTAAGGACATCGAAATAAACCGAATAAAATTCGTGCATTGAACCATCAAGATTCATCGTAAATACGAACTGGCATCCGGTTTTTGCAGTTCTGTGGCACTCTTTGAAGGTTTTCGTAATATCCTGCACGTTATTTATACCGTTGTTCGATACGATTAAATCAAAATAATCTGCTTCAAAAGGAAGTCCCTCAGCCACTCTGTCAATGATTTCAATGTTTTGCAAAGCGAGAGCTTTTATTTTTTCATTGGCTCTTTCCCTTGCTTCCGTCCAGGGTTCGATGCCCCAAACCTTAGAGGTGTCACCCAATCTCATCGCAATCTCGATAGCAGGGAAGCCAAGCCCGGAGCCTATATCAAGCACATTCATCCCTTTTCTCATTTTTATAATATCGAGAAGCTTCAAGCCGAAAGGTGCCGACCAGAGCGGCAGTTCGTCAATGAATGGAATGATATTATTACTATCGAAATTCTTTTTGAAATAATTTGGCATATAAATACATTAATCATTTTATTTACAAAAATAATTAATGTATTTGATTATTGGTTTTTTATTTCTTGTATTATTTCAGCTTAAACTCAATCGGTATAGTAATCCAGCAATCTATGCTCTTGCCTTCTTTAACTGCCGGTGTGAATTTCGTATTTTTTACAGCATTTATTGCCGATTCATTGAGGATATTATTATCGCTATTTTCGACAAATACATTTTTAACATTACCTTGAGCAGAAACAAGTACCCGAAGTATAACTTTTCCTTCTATACCTTTATGACGTACTTCTTCCGGATATTTAATTGCTTTTTGTAAAACAGATAAATCAACCCACGGCTCTTTATCAACAGAAACGAAATCATAAGGAGATGGTTCAACACTCGTTGATAATGACTTATCTATGTTTAATTTGAATTTAATCGGCAGTTTCACTTCCTGTATTCCCTGTTTTTTATCTGATTTACAAATCCAATTCGGCATTGACTTTATTATTCTGGCAGCTTCCTCGTCGCATCCTCCTCCAACGCTCTGTTCTACTTTTACATTAGTCAGAGAGCCATCCTTCTTGATATTAAAAGCTAAAATAACAGTTCCCTGAATACCTTTTTGACGTGCTTCTTCAGGATATTTGATATTATTTCTGATGAATTCTACCATTTTGTCGTATCCACCAGGAAATTCATATCTGATATCCGATTCATTTTTCTCTGAATTAGTATTCGTCTCCATCCAATTATCCTTGTTTCTTTCGGCTTGGTTCCATTTTGCTTCCATTTTTTGGCTTCCGAAAAAGAGGATAAGCGATTGAGTCAGTCTCACAGGCTTCCCATCGGACATCGCCGGCTTCCATTTTGGCATTTCGGAAACGATTTTCATTGCTTCTTCGTCGCAGCCATAGCCGAGCTTTCCCGGTTTCCATTCTCCTCCGAATTCTTTCGATTGTGCCACCCTGATATTTTCCAATGAACCGTCAGTATTTACCTCGAACCTGACAGCAAGCTTCCCGCAGGTTTTCTTGTTTAGCATTTCCTGCGGCACCTTTAGGCGGGCATCTATGAATTTCCACATTTCTTTCCAACCTCCGGGAAATTCTGGATGGGATTGAATCTTGTCTTCTGATATTCTAACTACATCTGCCAATGGATTCCATGAACTATTCTCAGCTTTTTTGCACGAGAATGACAAAAACAGGAGCATTGAAATCGGTATAACGAGCAAAAGCTTGCTAAGAGCTATTCTTCTTGTTTTCTCTTTGGTAAGCATTTTAATTCTACTTTTGATGAGTGTGAAGTTGAAATTATTTGCAGTTTGATATATCTTACTACCGCCTATCTGGTTGATTATCAGGTTTCGGTAATCATTACTGTCGAATCCGTTACTTACTACTCCATCATCCGCCTGGTATTCGTGGAGCTCCTGCAATGACCTTTTATAGAGCCATACGAAAGGATTAAACCATTGTAGGATAATTAGCAGTTCAAATAAGATAACGTCATATGAATGATGTTTGTCAATATGCACTTTTTCATGTGTCAGAACTAATTCAGATTCAGAATTATTTAAAAATGATTCCCCTAAAAATATAATGTTAAAAAATGAAAAGGGCGAATAACTGTTTCTCGTGAATACGAATTTGTAGCCGTCAATTTTATTAATCCCGCTTTTTCTAATAATATTCATCAATTGTATCAACCGGATTACGAACCGAGCGAGAAAAATTATAACTCCCGTGAGATAAATAATACCGATGATTTCCCAGGAACTGATGACTGAACTGACGGCAGTTTTCGCTTTCCCGGCTTCAACCGTTATCGTATTGAGAACGGCAATCGGCTGAATACTGCTTTGCTCAGCTCCTGCCGGAATACTAATTAATGGCAGCAAAACCGAGACAAAGGCTGTACTAAGTATATATGTCCTGCTGATTCCAAAGAAAGTGTCTTTTCGCAACAGGAACAAAAATGCGATATAGAAAACTGCTAGGCATATAGCCGATTCGAGAGTGTAAATAAAATAAGTATTCATTTCTTTTTCCCTTTCCTTTGTTTATTTCTTTTCTGTGTAGTGTCATTCTGAGCGGAGTCGAAGGATTTTTCTTCATTGTCATCCTGAGCGGAGTCGAAGGATCTGTTCCGTATTTCTTTTTCCATGAACTCTTTCAACTCATCGAGCTGAGTCAGTGTCAACTCATTTTCTTTAGCAAAAAATGAAACCATTTGCTGGTAAGAGTTTTCAAAATAATTTTTCACGAATCCTTTCATAAAATTTTTCGTGTATTCTTTTTTTGTTACAGTGGGGAAGTATTCATAAGTGTTGCCGTAGGCTTTGTGCGATACAAATCCTTTTGTCTCCAGAATTCTTATAATAGTCGAGACAGTATTATATGCAGGCTTTGGCTCCGGCATTTCAGCTATAACATCTTTCACGAAACCCTTGCGAAGCTTCCAGAGAAGCTGCATAACCTGTTCTTCCGCTTTTGTCAGTTCTTTCATAATGTTTCCTTTCTTAATCCTAAGACACATCAACTATAAGTTTAGTTACAAATTACAACTAAAAATTTAATAATGCAACTAAATTTTTAGTTTATAAATTATTCTGAAATACTCGAAATTTATTAAATAGTGCAAAGAAATTAGACTGGAGGCTATGAAATAAGGATTTTTTAAAAAAAATACAATTAAACTGAAATGAATATATCGTTAATAATTATTAATTATGAAAATTTTTCTTGCTTATTTCATTTTTTTTTTTAAATAGCTTTAGATAACTGGAAAGAAATTAAAAATTGTATAATATATCAAGGTGATTATCATGA